>NZ_JABRWO010000001.1:600000-822942 GCF_013618625.1 Bremerella alba
GAAGACATCCGCCCATCATTTAATAGCGAAAAGGGGAGACCGTTAGGACAAAAAGTTTTTCGCTACCTCACGTAGAAGATGCAGCCTAACCGATCACTTCGCCGCTGGCCTCCCCTTCTTTTTCCGATTCCTGATCCGCGGGTTTCTGGTCGGCCTTGAAATCTTCGTCTTTCTTCTTGTCTAGCAACGGTTCGAGTTGCTTGATCAGCCGCTCGTACTGCTCTTGAATGATCCTCACGTCGGCCGGGTGATGCTTCTGCTCGAGTGCCCCTTCCATGGTCAGCCGCGCTTGACGCTGCACATCTTCGGCATGATCTTCATGTGTTACGGCGTTGGCGATACGCTGATAGCCTTCCATCATCCGCTGCGATACTGCCGCGCTGCTGATGGCATAGCTGCGCATTTGATCGAAGGCCGCGTGCATCACGCTGGAAAAATTCTGGCAGTCGGCGATCAAGCGAAGATGGCCATCATGATCGAAACGATTGGGTGCAGGCATTTTCCGCTGAGCTAACTGAGCCAAGGCCGACGACAGCCGGTCGATGCAATTGACCGCCGTGTAGGGATCGTTGATGCCAGGGCTGAGCGCACGGACCCCCATTTGCGAAAGCTCGTGTACCGAGCAGTTCACGTCTTGCCACGGCGTGCGATTGTTGCCAATGTAAAAGGCATCGTTGATCGCATGGATCACTTGCGCCTCGTCAATTTGCCCCCGCGCGGCGACCTTGGCCAGCGTTTCACCATACGAGAGAAAGTCACCGGGGCGTTTGGGAAGTTCGATTATTAAATCGTGCCGGGTCGCCAGAGCGATCAGGTCGTCCCCTTCGATTCCCTGAATATAACCTTCGCGCGTCGACTCAATGGTGATGCCATCCTTCAAGGCCTTCCACTCCTGATCGGTAACCTCACGCTCGTGGGAATTCTCTTTGGGTGGCGGATCGCCGATCATGTCAGGAAAGATCCGCTCCATCGAATGCCGTAGGTCCGTAGCCAAACTGGCTACAATCTCAGGTGCTTGGGCGATCATCGCAACGTGGTGGATGAAATAGAGCAAGATCATCAGACTTCCCAAAGCAAATAAAATCGCTGCCATCACGGACAGATGGGGGATGAAGAAGTTGTCTTCGCCTAACTTACGCACCATCTTCAGCACCACCAGGCTATAGACGGCCGTCCCCATGAACGCCCCAATCGTCCATTGGGTTGTCCGATCGCCCAGTCGGCTGCGCAGCACGCGTGAACCAAATTGAGAAGATGTGATCGAAAGGGTGACCATTTCCATCGAAAGCACCACACCAGCCACAGTGATCATACCGCCGGCAATGGTCGACAAGACAGTTTGGGCTCCGTTGGTGGTCGTTTCCAGCCAGAAGGAGTCCTCCCACGACCTTTTCAAAGAAGAGTCAATCCACAACATCGAAACAGCGACGAACACTCCGCCTAGTGTGCAAATCACCGGCACAAACCAAAGACTGTGCTGTAAGCGATTCCAATAATTCAACAGTTTTTTCGGAGTCCACATCGAGGGGGTCACTATGGGAGGTACGTTGCTCGCCCAGCATCTTCTGGCTGAAGGTCTTCTCGATCATAGACAAGAGAAGGTGCAGAGACGAACACGAAATCAATGGCAACCAGTTGACTTTTATATTACAAACCAAGCGGTTTGCCGTTTGTCCGCAAGCAATGCCCCCCTCCCTATGCCAATCATCTAGCGGAAATAACCAACTCTATTTACAATCCGAAGCACTCTGAATGTCAGCCTCAGCCACCACGATTACCTTGGAAATCCTGGATCAATCGAGATTCCATGAAGAAGAAACGTGAATACGAGCTTTGCGCTGGACGGTTAAAAGCACTTGCCGATCCCGATCGTCTGCGGATTGTCGAGCAACTCTTCTCAGGCCCAATGAACGTCAGTCAGTTGTCGGAAGTCCTTAGCGAAGAGATCGTGAAGATCTCGCACCATCTGGGTGTATTGCGGCACGCCGATGTTGTTCAAACTGAGAAACAAGGGCGTTTCGTTATCTACTCGCTGCATCCCGATGTGGCCGCGGTCGGCAAAGATGAGTCAATGGAACAGGCTCGCCGCATCGACTTCGGCTGCTGCTCGATTGATCTGGAATCGATGTAGCTTCTTTCCGCGCGAAAGTCTTTGACGCAGCAAGCAGGGAATTCCATAATCGAAACTTCCCAAAGTCCCGGGAAACTCAATCCGAAAACGCAGGGCCTCTCTGTCTTCCCGGTCCGCTGTGAGAAAACAACCATGCCGCGCTTCCATGTGGAAAAATCAATCGAAATTGCTGCGCCACCGCAAACAGTTTACGAGAAGGTCGTTGACTACGGTACCTGGACGACATGGTCCCCCTGGCTGTGCGCGGAACCGGATGCCCAGGTAACCGTCAGCGAGAACTCGAACTCTCAAGGTTCCCTCTATAAATGGTCCGGCGAAGTCGTCGGAGCCGGTGAGATCGAGCACCTAAGTCTCGACCCGAATCGACGGATCGAAGATGAGATTCGCTTCCTGAAACCGTTTGCCTCGAAGTCCGACGTCGCGTTCGACATCGAGCCATCCGGACTGGGCACCAAGCTTACCTGGCAAATGGACGGCTCTCTCCCTTGGTTCATGTTCTGGATGACTGGCATGATGAAAGGCTTCATCGGAATGGACTACGAGCGGGGGCTCAAGATGCTTAAAGAATGGATTGAAACAGGCACCATCCATAGCAAGACCAATGTCCTAGGTATCGAAGAAGTCGGTCCGATTCACATGGCCGGGGTGCGGCGGTTGAGTTCGCTAAAAGATATCGGCGGCACAATGCAGGGAGCTATCAACGAGATGATGAACTTATACTCCCAACACAATCTTCCCTGCGAAGGGCAATTAATGGCGGTCTATCACAAGTTTAATATCGGCAAGCAAACCTGTGACTTTACGGTCGGCAAGCTACTGTCGTCCAGAGACATCGAAGTGCCGGCTCCGCTTGAAAAATGGTCGTGCCCTCAAACCAGAGCATTCTGCGTCGAGCATCTAGGCGATTACAATCACCTGGGCAACGGCTGGAGTGCCGCCAATCAGCACGTGCGGTACAAAAAACTGAAGCCTCATAACTGCAGTGCGTTTGAGATCTACGAAAACAATCCGGACGAGACCCCGATTGATCAACTGCGTACAAAGATCTACCTTCCACTGAAGTAAATTCTTCCCTGCCCTTTCATCGGCGTGCAACTGCGCGTCTCCAGGAGTCGTGCATGAGCCAGGACGTCGATCAGATTCAACAGACAGAGGACGGCGGCCCCGACTGGATTTCGATTGGTGTTACCATCGCCTCAATCATCCTCTTGATCGTCTTATCTCCTTGGGGGCTTAACGTTCCGCTTGGGTTTCTGATCGTTCAAGTTGTATTGATCTCGATCGTCATTTGGCAAGCATGCGATCCCTTCGCCGATGCAGCCCAATGGGTCGGCGAAACCCTTCGCCTGCCAGGCTCGGTACGCGGAGCCACGCTCGATGCCGTGGCGAGCAGTATGCCGGAACTGTTTAGCGGCATCTTCTTTGTCGTGGTTGCCGTGATGAATGTTCCGACCGATTCCGTTGCGGCGATGGCCCAGACCGGCGCCGAAGGCTACGGCAGCACCCTAGCAACTTGTGCTGGCAGCGCCGTCTACAATATGATTCTGATCCCTGCGTTTTGTGGAATCTTTATTTCGATCTATCGTAAGTCGAAGCCGACTATCGATGTCGAACCGGAAGTCATTTCACGCGACGGCATGTGGTTTATCCTTTGCGAACTCGTGCTGATTATCTTCTTGTTCAACGACCGAATGTACTGGTGGATGGGACTCGTGTTCATCGGGATGTACATTGCCTACGTTGTTCACCTGTTTATCGATGCCAAGCGTTATCAGCATGCGATGGATGCTATTCACGCGCATCTCGGCGATGTCGGCCACGATACGCCTACTGAGCAAATCGTGGCTACGCTGCAAGAGGAAAACATCAAAGCCACACACATGCTGGTCGAAAAGATCAAAAGCTCGGCCGATGAAGATGAGGAAGACGAAGCGGATACAGCCGGAGTCTTTTACGGAATATTCAACGTCCGGCTCAATGGCTTGACGGCAACTCTTGTTCTGCTGGCTTGCACAGGGGTCGCGGCAATCTCGTGCTACTGGTTGGTGGAAGTCACCAACGAAACAGCACACGTTTTAAACGTACCGGTCTTCTTTGTGGCAGTTATTCTCGCAGCTGCGGCATCGAGCGTGCCGGATACCTTTCTTTCGATCGGTGCTGCCATGCGAGGTGATGACTCCGGCGCGGTTTCCAATGTCTTCGGCTCGAATATCTTCGACATCTGTATTTGCCTGTCGATTCCGCTGCTGGTCAATTCTTACTTGATCGACTGGCAGCCGGTGCTCTTAGTGCAAAATGGCAAACCGATCGAGGGTCTGGTCGATCTTCGTTTGTTGCTGATCACGTTTTCTGCGATCACCTTGTTTGTACTGTGGCATCGTCGCCAGTTAACGCGTGCCAAGTCCTATTTCCTGTGCTTCTTGTATGCCTTGTTTATCGCTTATGCAATTGCCGGATCGTTCGGATTCAGCATCGTGGGAATGTTAGGACTCTGAGTAAAGATTGCCTGAATTTGCACCCTTATTTTTGCTCACAAAATTTAGAGGCATCACGCCGATTTCTTTTGTACGATGGCTACCGCCGCGATACTTGCGGAATCACCTTTTGAAACCCTTTCTTTTCGAACTTCCTATCTACTACAACTACTGACGATAAAGGGAATCCAGACGATGGGATTACTTGATTCATTATTTGGAGGAATGGAAGGTTCCTCGAAACTGACTCCACAAGAATCGTTCGCCGGTATCCTCATGGGGGCCAGCGGATGCGACGGGCACATCGCCGAAGAAGAAGTGGATGGGCTGGTCACGTGCCTGGTAAGGATGAAACTGTTCCAGCGATACGATGGCCGGCAGTATGGAAAAACTTTGAATAAGCTGCACGGATTCATGAAAAAGAAAGGGGTCGAATCCCTCATCGATTCCTGTACAGAAACACTACCCAAGGAACTCGCCAAAGCAGCGTTCGCCAATGCGTGCGATATCGTGCTGGCCGATGGGGTTGTCGAACCAGACGAAAAGGCCTTCATCGATCGACTGCGCGAGAAACTGCAGATCGATAGTAAAACGGCCAAGACGATCGCTGAAGTGATGGTCATTAAAAATAAAGGGTAGCGATCACACGTCTCTTGAGCGAACTTCCAGCCTTCCGCCGATTGGGATTTTTTTATGTCACTATTCGATGATGTATTAGACGACTCGTCATTTGCCCCGGAACAATTCGGACCGCAAGAAGGATTCGCAGGCACACTCCTTGCCGCTTCCGCATGCGATGGCCATATCGCCGATGAAGAAGTAGGGTCGTTGGTCACGACGTTGACCCGAATGAAGATGTACCAGCACGTGCCGCCACACAAATTTAATTCGATGATGGATCGCCTGATGGGCGTTCTCAAACGTGGTGGCCCTGAAAAACTGATCGATTCCTCGGTGCCAGTTATTCCTCCGGAACTCCGCGAAACGGCCTTCGCCAATGCGTGCGATATTGTGCTGGCCGATGGAATTGTCGAGCCGGATGAAAAGGAATTTATCGATAGCCTGATGATTAAGCTCGAAATGGACAAAACTCGAGCCAAGACCATCGTGCAGGTCATGATCTTTAAGAACCAGGGCTAATGACCGCCGCAATTCAAAGTGCCGTGCCCACCGATTCGCGTGGGCACGTTCTTCTGTGACTGGTGCGTTATGCGACCGGAATACCCTGCAAGGGAAACAACGGTCGGATCTCGACCGTACCTCGTTTAGCGGCCGGAAATTTTTCGGCAATGGCGATCGCCTCGTCCAGGTTCGGCACGTCAACAATCACGTAACCCCCGAGCTGTTCCTTCGTTTCGGCAAACGGCCCATCGCGAACTTCGGTTCGCCCTGATTTGGCACTAAGGCTGGTCGCCGTGCTGATTGCCTGCAACGGCGAAGCACCGACGAACTTCCCTTGCGCGACCAAATCTTCGCATAGCCCGATCGAGTATTGCATCTTCTTGGGCAACTCTTGCTGGGTAAAGACGCCTTCGGTGTGGTACATGAGAAGGATGTATTTCATTGTAAAACTCTTAAAAAGAATCGATTTCTGTCACGCTGCAATCGGTAGCGAACAACCAATAGTCGTCTGACCAAACAACATTTCGACCTTCGTTTCAAAAGTTTGTCCGTCAGACAAGCGTGCTGGTGGCTGAAAACTACCACTACATGTCCGTTGGAAGCAATCTGGCCCCTAATGTGGGCTGCTCGATTCGATATCTCTCAGCCGTTGTGACTAAAATGGATCTTCGTGCTTCCCTTCAGCATTTCCCCCTCACTCCTTCTGGAAGAACCTTGCTCATGAAGTCTCTGCTGCCTGCTTGGGCCGGATTGTTGCTGGCTTGCGTACTCACGTCGTTTGCCTCGGCCGAAACCAAGAATCCCAACATCATCGTCATCATGGCCGATGACCTCGGCTATGGTGACATCGGTTGTTACGGTGCCAAGGCGGTCCCTACGCCCCAAATCGATGCGTTAGCAAACGACGGCTTGAAATTCACCAGTGGCTACTGTTCGACTTCGACCTGTACACCAACACGGTTCGCATTTTTGACCGGCATGTATGCGTTCCGCCAGAACGGCACCGGTATCGCGCCACCCAACGCAACCTCGATTATCAAGCCTGGTACCACGACGATGCCCGATGTCCTTCAACAGGCCGGCTACAAAACGGCGGTCGTAGGTAAGTGGCACCTAGGCTTAGGTGCAGGGGATGGTCCGGATTGGAATGGTGATTTGAAGCCAGGTCCGCTGGAACTGGGCTTCGACTACTGCTTCCTGCTGCCCACCACCAACGACCGCGTACCAAGCGTGTACGTCGAAAACCATCGCGTGCGTGATCTCGACCCCAACGATCCATTGTGGGTTGGTCGCACCAATCCCAATGACCAGCCTACCGGAGTGACCGCCCGCGACACGCTGAAACTCGACTGGAGCCACGGACACAACAACACCATCCACAACGGCATTGGCCGAATCGGTTTCTTCAGTGGCGGCAACGAGGCCCGTTGGCGCGATGAAGATCTGGCCGACGAGTGGGTCAAGAAGTCGAACGAGTGGATCCGCGCGAACAAGGACGAACCATTCTTCTTGTTCTTCTCGTCACACGACCTGCACGTGCCGCGCATGCCGCACGAACGTTTCCAGGGTAAGACCTCCCTCGGACTACGCGGAGATGCCATCGTGCAGCTTGACTGGTGTGTGGGCGAACTAGTGAAAACGCTCGACCAGTTAAACCTGACCGACAACACCATGATCGTCTTCTGCAGCGACAACGGCCCTGTGCTCGACGACGGTTACAAAGATGGAGCCGTCGAAAAGCTTGGCGACCATCAGCCGGCAGGTCCTTATCGCGGTGGCAAGTACACGCCGTTTGAAGGTGGTTGCCGCACGCCGTTTATCGTCAAATGGCCAGCCGTGGTGAAGCCAGGGCAAACCTCTGACAAGATGATCACCACAACCGACCTGGGTGCCACCTTCGCCGAGATCGTCGGTCAGAAAGTCCCTGCCGGGGCATTGCCCGATAGCGAGCCCCTGGAAGCCACGCTGCTAGGCGAAGCGAGCGCTAAGGGACGCGACTACGTGGTCGAAGAATCTCCCCGCGGCATTGGGCTGCGAAAGGGAGACTGGAAACTGGTTCGCCTAGGCAAGAACAAGAACCAGAGCTACTCGCTGTACGATCTTTCCCAAGATGCAGGCGAAGCAAACAACGTCGCCAAGCAAAACCCAGAGAAGTTGGCCGAGATGAAGCAGCTGCTGGCTAAGATTGAAGCTGGCAAGTAACGCGTCACTTCTTAGACTACCCCTCAAAGAAAAAGCCAGGAGCAACCAACTCCTGGCTTTTTTTCGGAGATCAACGCTTCCGATTCGGCTTCGGCCCGCCGCCTGGCAGTGGACCGGCCATGGGGGGCGTCTCGAAGAACTTGCCGTCGTCCACTAGGCGAGGATCGCCGCTGGCCTTCAGCTCTTGCATCAACCGAGCGATCAGTTCAGCTTGGACCTGCTCGTACTTCGGATGGTTGGCGACGTTGTTCATCTGATCCGGGTCCTGCTTCAGGTCGTACAGTTCCACGGCCGGTCGTTTGCCGAATCATCGCTCAAAGATCGGTTTCACTTCAGGATCGGCGCGATGCATGACCATGAAAGCCTTGGTAGGACCGGCGTCGTCATCGGGAAAGGTGACGAACGTCTTGTTGACTAGCTCGTCCTTGGTCAGCGGATTATCGCTGTCCAGATTATAAGGTGCCCCCATTGGCCAGCGGTCTGGCTTGAAGTTGATGATCAACTGATACTCGGCCGTTTGAATGCCTCGCATCGGGTAGGGCAGATTACCTTCACGAGCCATCTCGACGTGGCGTTCGCGACCCGTGAATGCGGCCGTGCGCGAGGGATCGACCAGCCCCTCTTGGTCCGACGTTAGCACTGGCCACAAGCTCTTGGCGGTCATCACCTCGGGAACCTCCTGCCTACCGGCTTCCAAAAACGTTGGGGCCAAGTCAGGCAGAATCGTGAAGTCATCGACCACGCGGCCACCACTTACGCCTGGCCCGGCTACCGCCAAGGCGACGTGCGTGCCGAAGTCGTACAGGTTGCACTTACCCTGAGGGAAACCCGGCGGACCGTGGTCACCACTGACGACAATCAGCGTGTTGTCGAGTTCGCCCGCTTCTTTGAGTTGCTCAATGAGAATCCCCAACGCCGCATCAAAGGCCTGAACCTCACCCAGATAGTCGGCTAGGTCCTGCCGGACGACCGGCTCGTCCGGCAGATACGCCGGCATCTTCCCCTTCAATTCGTCTGGGTTGATTCCCCACAGCTTCTTACCGCTGCCGGCAATCCATTTGCGGTGAACGTTGGTTGGACCAAACCAATAGCAAAACGGCTGCCCCTCGGGGCGATCTTTCATGAAGTCGGCGAAGTTACCACGAACCTGCTGATAGAGTTCGTCCTTCGCTTCCTCGGCCGACTTGCCTTGCGACATCAACGAGGTCGCACGCTGCGAGAACTGATTGAACGATCTGCCTGCTTTTTGATAGCCATACTTACCGCTGCCGTAGGGCGCATCGACTGGCGTACCGGGACTCCAAACCTTGTAAGTTTCGCCAATGTGGTAACCTCCGTCCTTAAGCAGAAGCGGGTAGCTGGGGATCGTCGGATCCCAAACCGCACCGCGAAGAATGGCCCCGCGGCCCGTTCGCCAGAAGTATTGTCCGGAAAGCAGCGAACTGCGGCATGGCGTGCACGAAGGAGCGTTCACGAACGCGTTCTTAAACAGAACGCCCCGCTTGGCCAACGCATCGAAGTGGGGCGTTTTCACCACGTCGTTCATACCGCCTGGCTCAAGCTGGCCATAGATGCCGGCCTGTTTTCCCCAGTCATCGGCAAAAGCAAACAAGATATTCGGGCGTTTAGTTTCCTCCGCGTGAAGCAGGTTGGTAAAGATCGTCAGGCAGGTAGCCGTCAGCGCAAGCAATAGGGAGCGTCGTATCATGTGGGGGGGACCGTCCAGAATGAGAGGTACTCGGCGAGTGTTGTGCAAGCAGTTGCATTTTAAACGGGAGAAAGCGTCAACGCACGCACCGATTCTACGACCGGTCAAACTGACGCACGATCTTGGTAAGCGTTTTGCGGTAGTCGAAATAATCGACCTCCAAGCGATGCCGGGCCGTCGCCAGGAAGTGATCGCGTGAACCTAAGCCGATGCCGCCGGTCTGCTTCTGGTTGCAAAACCACTGAGCCGTCTTGTGCCCCTCCTGCTTCGCTTTGAGAAAGCGAGCGATGATCTGCGTTTGCAGATCGGTCAACGGCCACTGACCGCTATTGGGCTGAATCATGCCGGCAACAAAAAGTGTGTCGTCGGTCGGATGAAAAGCGTGCAAATAAAGCTTAGGGATGCCGTTGTGAAAGTTAAGCAAGTCGTCCTCGATAAATGGGAAGACCAACTGATATCCGGTCGCGAACACCACCAGATCGAACTCTTCGCGACGACTGTCAATAAACTCGATCGACTGACCGTCCAACGAACGAACATCTGGAAAGACCTTTAACTTCCCGTGCCCCGCATAATAAGGAAGCTGGGAATTGATAATCGGGTGGGCATCAAACAACCCATGCTCTGGGCTGGGCAACCCGTACCGATGCGGTCGACCGAGTGTCCAGTCGACCACCAGTTGCGACAGCCTTCGCTGCCACGATCGCGGAATCGGCCAGCGGCGAACGCGGTCTCCAACTACATCGGCAGGCTTTCCGCGGATGAACTTCGGAAAGAAGTGGTAACCACGCCGCATGCTTATGGCCGCGGATTGGCCATGAATCGCAGCCTCGACCGCAATATCGCAACCACTGTTTCCCGCTCCGACAACAAGCACTCGTTTCCCCTCAAGCTGGCGATGATGCTTGTAACTGTGGGCGTGAAGCGTCTCACCGGTAAATTGACCGGCAATTTTTGGCATCATTGGCTGAGCGTGGTGGCCATTAGCAATGACGATTGCGCTAAACGATTCCCTAGTTTTTTCGGGAGAATCGGCTGCTTGAAGCTCAACCTGCCAGTCTGCGACTCCCTTTTTAAGGGAAACAATCGAAGTTTTTTTGCGAACGAAGCGACCCAACTCAAAGCGTTCTGCGTAAAAGTGTAAGTATGCCAGCACTTCGTGATGGCTGGGATACTCGGGGTACTCCTCCGGCATCGGAAAGTCGACGAACTGCGTCATTGCTTTCGATGAGATCAAATGAGTCGACTGGTAGACGCTGCTATGGGGCGAACGGATATCCCAATTGCCTCCGATACCCAAATTGCGGTCAACCGCAACCGCGTCAATTCCGAGCTGACGCAGGTTTTTAAGAGCAACGAGACCAGAAGGGCCCGCCCCGATTACGAGAACACGAAAGTCATGTTGCGAGGTCATGCCGCCAATTGTAGCGATTTTTACGTTTGCCTGAGATCACCGCAACTGCGCGAAATTCAATACCATAAATCGAGGGTGAATTCGGACGACTCTTGCCTTACGAAAAGGTGATCACAACGTGACCATAGGTATTTTTCACTTGAATGGAGATATTTAACAGAAACTAAACGGCTCGCGCAGTGTTTCAACTTATAACTGCCATTTTCTTGAAAAATAGACCGTATCGGTGTAACCAATTTACTTGCCTTGATTTACGTCTGTGAGCTATGTTTCATAGTGTACGACGAACCAGCTGCGGACTGCCGCACTCAAAAAATGTTGTCTTTTTGTCAAATCTCGAAATAATTAGTTTCTTAGGTAGCGAAATTGTTCCGGGTGAGGCTACAATTCCATTGCACGGGATATCGATTACTAGGATAGCTTGGAACACTTCCTGTCATGCGAAACCCACCGGCACTTCCCCTAAGGTGCCTAACCAACCAGACCCAAGTTGTTGGAAAGACTTAGAAGAGGCCTTTCAAATGCGCTTTAACAAAATCACTTCAGCGGAAGACTTTCAGCTGATTAATAGTTTCGATGAGGTCAAACAACGACTTCTCGATGAGCAACAATTCTCGGATCGTTTGGACAAGCCGCTTGCTTACTGGGCGCTACCCAACGATCGTCGTTTGCCACTAGCGTTTCTCGGCCGCACGATCGGCGACCTGTTGGCAACTCCGTTCGACGAACTCTCGGCCACCCCTGGTATCGGCCAAAAGAAGATCAGCTCGCTGGTCACGCTGTTGAACCGTGCTACGAAAGAAGACGCCGGCTTCGAGCCATCCCAGGCAGTTGCCAAGGATGCTCCGGCAGAAGACAACTTCTCGACCAAGAGCCCATTGGATGCGGACGGCAAATTCGATCCATCCCTCGTGTCCGAAGTCTTGTGGCTTCGCTGGCGAGAAACGGTTCGTCGTCACAATCTAGGCAACGAACGTCTTGGGCGTTTGGCTCCTACCCTGGCCGATCTGCCAACCGTTATCTGGAACACGCCGCTCGAATTCTATATGGGCCATAGCTTGGCCGAGATTCGCCGCCTGAAGACCCATGGCGAGAAACGCGTCCGCGTCGTTCTAGAAGTCTTCTATCGCGTTCACGAAACGCTCGACCTGGCCCAAGGCCAACCGCACTTGGCGATCGCACTGCGACCCAAGCTCGTCCCCGTCCTCGAAACATGGGGATTGGATTGTCTGTCCAGCGAAGCACCGCTGAGCCGTAGCGAAGTCATGGATCGTCTGACGCGTCCCATGCTGCAGCAAATTCTGACCGATGCCGGTCAAACGGTTCACGACCTTGCTGCCGGACGTCTGGGCATCGAATCAGCTCCGCAAAGCGTACGCATGCAGGCACGCAACCTGGGTGTCACACGAGCTCGCATCTACCAACTCTTGGAAGATTGCCAGAAGATCATGTCCGTTCGCTGGCCTGAAGGTCGTGCCATTCTTGAGTCGCTGTCCCGGAAGATCGAAGAAAAGCCCGGCGAAGCGGAAGCTTGCCAGTTGCTGACTGCAACGCGAGATCTCTTCTACGCTATCAAGAGCGAAGAAGACGAAGCCGACGCGGAAGAACCAGAAGTTGCTGCCGGCGTCTAACTTGCCGCCCGATGCTGACAAGAATGTACAAACGCGTCCAGATTTTCTGGACGCGTTTTTTTATGCTTACTGGTAGGGTCTATCCATCGGGTGCCAGCAAGCTTAAGCCACTTGGCGATGCAATTTTGGACCAGGATGATCATTTCGCGGATCGAAACGGAACGTCTGATCCCGACCTTCGACCACGGCCCGCACATCGTCCAGATCTGGCAAGCGATGCAGAGCGGCCTTGGCGTCGGCTTTCGCGGTCAAGGCAGACATCATCGTCGTTAGCGAACCACTTCCCACGCTACGCGAGAGCCAACCCAACTTTCCACTAGATGTGCCGCGAGCCGCGAACCACTCTTGATGCCGCAACTGAAGCGTCTTCGCTAGGCGAATCCGATCTGCCGTCACGCGTCCCAGATCGTTAAGCTCGTTCATATGTACATGCGATCCGGTCGCCACTTCGCAAGCACCGCCTGCTTCAGCAATCCAAAGACCGATATCCAGGTCGGCATACTGCTCCATTCGCGTACTGAATCCACCCACCGCTGCTAGCAGTGAATAGCGATAGAAGCTTGCCTGCAACATGGGTGCTTGCATGGTAGCTGCTGTGGCCGCAGCACGCAGACCGAAGTCATCGGCGAAAACACCTTGCACCGGCTCGCTAGCGTCGCGATAGTGCGACTGCGGGGCCACCGCCATCACTTCTGGTCGCTGGAAACACGCTAATGCATTTTCCAACCAGCCTGGTTCCACGGTCGCCCCAGCGGCCAACGTATGCACGATAGGTGCCTTGCACATCGACCAGGCCACCGCCGTCAGTTCGATTTCGTTGCGAGCCGCAGGAACTTCGATCAAACGGACTTCATCGGCAATGTTGTAGGGGTCTTCGTAGTAACCAGAATGAGGTACGACAATCTCGCACTCGCTGGGACGATTCTCCAGCAGCGAGATTAAAGTCGTTTCCAGTCGGTGAGCGTTGTCAACACTCGGAATGACGATCGAGACTTTCAGCACAGAAACTTATCCTTCTGCCGCGGCCTGACACTCAGGGGGAAAACCAAAGTACGTGAGGTAGGACTAGATTGGCCGGGCTTACGTTGAAATAATTCGGACCAAACGCGGTCACAAGTTTACCTGTTTTGCCTCAAAACCAATGAAGCCGCTTGCTGAAGGATGCAAAGATTCCTGGCTAGCTGCTAGCGTGGCACCCGATAGAGCTCTAGGTAGGGTGCCTATAGACTGGTCCAATCGAAGCAGGCGGGAGCATGTCCGACCTTCGAGAAGGTCTCAAACGAGACCCTCTCTGGGATATAACGGTTACTGAGTCAGCTCGAAGTCAACCGTATTGTTTCCCGCCTCGATATCGGCTGTCAGGTCACTGGTCGTGGGTCGACTATACTTTTCCGGCAGAAGATGCTTTCGTGAACTTGGCCGAGTTCTTCCCTGATTGGGATTGTAATTCGGGTCTTCCTCGGTGAGAGGTGCTTCGGTCAGCGGCTCTCGTTTGACGACGGTTACCTGGAAATGCCCCGGCTGCGTTCCTCCGGGAATACTCGCCGAGCTTAGGCTATATCTGCCTTCTTTGTTCGTCTTGCCAACGGCTGCGAAACCTGAATCGGAACGAAACGTCACCACTGCATCGTCCACTACGGCGCCGTCAATCGTCACCGTGCCATCCACCGCTGCGGCATCGCTGGGAAGCCCGTTGGAAGAACATCCGGCCCACACCAAGAGACCGCAAACCCAAAGCCCCAATTGCAAAACCCGACGATGGCTCGTTGGAGAACTCATAGAGACGACCCGCTAATACTGAGAAAGTCACACTAGCACACTAGGCCCGCCAGGATTGAAACTGGGGGCCTAAACGATCTCGACACACATTACGATGCCAAAGCATCATGTATGTCGGGCCTACGAACCACTGGGCACTTCGCCGCCGGCTTTACTGCCCAACGCGCCCCACACGCCGTAGGGGCTAAGCCCGCTAGAACGTTCCGCCAAACTCAGGTCACCCGTATCGATCGTTTCTGGGACGAAGTGGGTCGATCCATCAGCGTGCAGAGTCAACACGCCACCAGGGTGATTACTCGTGGGAGCGATCAGCGAGGTGGTGCTATCGCCACTGCCGTTGTTGCCTTCGACACAGCTGGGGGAATTGGGGGGAAGCACGGTCATAAAACCGGCTCGCTCGGCCTGACCATCGGCGAACCACCATCCACCACGTCCTTTCACGGCACTTGCATCGAGATAGAAGCGACCGCTTGCTTCGGCTAGGCAGTTGATGGGACTGGTCGTTAAATCACTTACCCCGGTAACAACCCCTTCAGTGACGCGGATCTGGCCGGAACGTTCTCCCAAGTTGTATTCATTTACCTTGCGTTCGCTCATGGCAATCGTGTTACTCGTTCCGTCGGTAATGTCGCGGAACGAGGTTCCATCGCGTTTGGCGAACATACCTCGGACACTCGTCGCATTCAACGTGCTTCCCATCGAGTCGCCTAAGCTGAATCGATAGTTGAAATGGTTCTTGAGCGAGCCACTGTAATTGTCGGAAGGGCAACGATACATTTCCGGACACACATCCCAGGGGCCCCAAGCCTCCCACGTATTACCGCCATACGGAGGCTTCGTACCGTTGCCTGCTGCAATCTGATCGAACATCGCGTTCTGTTCGATAAAAGGAAGGAGCGGGATCAAACCGTTCAAGCGGCCATTGTTCTGAGTCGAACCGCTGGTAGTTCCCGTTGCTCGGGGAACGAAGCTACCGAATGTGTCGTGATAGTTATGTAGCGCCAGTCCTAACTGCTTCATGTTATTGGAACATTGCATGCGCCGAGCCGCCTCGCGAGCCTGTTGCACAGCAGGAAGCAGCAGGGCAATCAAAACCCCTATGATGGCAATGACGACTAGCAGTTCCACCAGGGTAAAACCCGTCTGGCGGGAAGAACAACTGGTTTGTGGGCGGCTGTTCGCCCGGTCACTTAGAATGTGAATCGGTCGTAGCATGAGGTAAGCCATGTAAAAAGGGGAGAGAGAATAGGCAGGGGCGAATACAAAGGCGGCGGCAAGCAAAACCGACAACCTTAAGGCAGTTGAGGAGTATGCCTAAGCGGAAAACAGGCATAGCACTCAACACTGCTTAGATTTTTTATTTTATTCGCGAAAACCAAAAACTCAAGTTATTACATGGCTATTCTGCGGTACTCCACATCCTAATCTTGCCGTAACTACTGCCGTATCAAAACGTTTTGGCTTCACCCGCCCAAAGCTCTAACATCTTCAGTACCAACTCGACAGCTTGCTCCATTTCGTCCAGGCAGGCCCATTCCAGCGGCGAGTGGGGATTGTGTTGCCCGGTCGATAGATTGGGGGTCGGCAAACCCATCTCGGTCAGCCGCGAACCATCGGTGCCCCCTCGGATGACGCGTTTGTGGCAAGGGCGTCCGAGCGCACTATGCGCGTTTTCTGCGATCGGCACGGCGCGGGGTTCCTTTTCCAGACCGTCTCGCAAATTGCGATACTGGGCTGTGACAACCACGCTGATCTCACAGCCCGGAAACTCACCTTCGACCTGTTTGGCCAAGTCTCGGATTAACTGGGCCTGCGATTCGAGTCCGTCTGTCTCGAAGCTTCGCAGTATGCACTGAACGGTCGTCTCTTCGACGCCTCCCTCGACAATGTAAGGATGGATAAATCCGTCTCGCTCGTCGGTGGTTTCTGGCGAAAGCCGATCGGTCGGCAACTTCGCGACTAATGCGGCCGCAGCGCGTACCGCATTGACCATGCGTCCTTTCGCGATCGAGGGATGAATGTTCACCCCCTTCACGATGACGGTGGCTAGATCGGCCGAAAACGTTTCTTCATTCAGCTCATTCGCACCGGGGCCATCCAAGGTGTAGCACACGTCCGCGCCCAGTTTCTGAAAGTCGACGTGATCGACTCCATGGCCGATTTCTTCATCGCAGGTAAACAGAATCTTGAGGGTCCCAATATCAGGCCCCTTCCCTTCCAAAATCCGCTGAGCGACCTCCATGATAACTGCGATGCCCGCCTTATCGTCACCCCCGAGAAGCGTTGTGCCGTCCGATGTGACTAACGTGCAGTCATGTAAGTCTTTTAACTCGGGATTTTCGCGAACGGTGATCACCTTCGACGGGTCGCCCGGCAAAGGGATATCTCCGCCGGCGTACTTTTCGATCACTTGCGGTTTGACGTTTGCCCCGGTGGTTTCCGGCGAAGTATCAACATGCGAATTCAGGGCCACCACCGGGCATCCCATCACGGTCCCTTGAACCGTCCCGTAAACTAGCCCGTGCTCGTCCTGCGTCGCATCGACGACCCCCATCTTGATTAGCTCGTCGGCCAACACTTTGCCCAGCACCAGCTGCCCATCGCTACTGGGGTACTTGCCGCCAGGCTGGCCAGCGGTGGTGTCGATTTGGACGTATTTGAGAAATCGTTCGAGTAAACGTTCGCGGCTCATTGAGATTCCTTTGACGAAGCTTGGTCAGTTCTATCCAGCTTACTGAACCGCGTCGGAATTCGACACCCTCCGTCGTTATTGCCCAGACGTTGTGATAGGTTGATGATGTAGGCAAGAAAATTCAATCAGTTCTTTTTGCAAGGGCAAAGCAATGGCGGAAACGGCCGTTCGATATTTGGTGTTCGATGTGGAATCGGTCGCCGACGGCAACCTCGTTTCGCAGCTGAAATATCCCGGCGAGGGTCTCTCGCCTGAGGAAGCCGTCAATCGTTTCCGCGCGCAGCTTATGGAAGAAAAGGGAAGCGACTTCATTCCCTACACCTACCAAATGCCCGTTTCGGTGGCGATCGCCAAGTTAGACATCGAACTGAACCTGATCGATCAGGTAGTGCTCGACGCCCCCAAGTTTCGCCCGTCGGTCATCACCGATCACTTCTGGCGTGGTTGGAAAGCCTACCGCCGCCCTACATTCGTGACCTTCAACGGACGTGCATTCGATATTCCGTTGATGGAGTTGGCCGCATTTCGGTTCGGATTGAGCGTGCCTGATTGGTTTAACCTGAATGCCAAGAACTTCGAGCAGTCGCGTTACCGCTACAACAACGATTCCCATTTCGATCTCTACGACGTGCTCACCAACTATGGGGCGAGCCGTTTCACCGGTGGGTTAAACTTGGCGGCAAACCTCTTGGGCAAGCCAGGGAAGATGGAAATCGAAGGGCATATGGTGCAAGACTTGTATCACGAGGGGAAGCTCGACGAGATTAACGAGTATTGTCGCTGCGATGTGCTCGACACCTACTTCGTCTTCCTGCGTTGCTGTGTGATGCTCGGGAAGGTCACGCTCGATCGCGAGCAGGAACTGATCCAACAAACCAAGACCTGGCTCGAAGCACGTACCACCGAAACGCCCATCTACCAAACCTACTTAGAAGGCTGGGGCGACTGGGAAAATCCCTGGGAAGCAAACTCCGCAGAGTAAACCGTGAACCAGGAAAACCCCACGACCGATTCATACCCTCCGAAGAAAGTTCGACGAATGATTTCGCTCTACGTTGTTCTCGGCATCTTGGCGGTTCTGATCGTGGTGCCACTGGTAGCTCTTTCCTTGATTGTGGACGATTGGTCGCGTGACCTGACCACCAATCACGCGGAAACCACACGCAGTCATCCTAATGAAATGCTCCGTCCGCTGACGGTTTCTGGCGATCGCCCTAGTGTCGCCGTAGACGTGAGCGAAGCGATCGAGCGGTTGAAAAACTGGAAGATCGAAAGTATCACTCCCGAAGGCAAACGCACCATCATTCACGCGACCCGCACCACCAAGCTCTTCAAGTTCACCGATGACATTCGGGTTTACCTGAACGACGTCGAGGGCGGCATTCAAATTACCGCCACCAGCCAGTCGCGTGTTGGCAAAGGAGACCTGGGACAAAACCCGCGGAACATCGCCGAGCTGATGTCGAAGGTGCGGGAACAAGTCGAGTCATGAAAATCGGCCTGCACTGCCCCGAGGTTCCTGGGCACCTCAATCCAATGACTACGCTCGGCTGTGAACTTCAGCGTCGCGGCCATGAGGTGACTTTCCTCGGTTGCCAAATGGCTGAGAGCATCGTGCGTCGTAGCGGACTTCCATTTTATGCCCTGGGGCCAGAAGACGAATTGACGCAGCGTTTGGAGTCTACGTTCAAAGCCCTAGGCAAGACATCCGGCATCCAAGGGATGATGATGACCGGTAAGATCTTCGGAATACAGTCTCAGCTGGTGAGTAATTACATCGAACCAGCGTTCGACCACATCAAGTTCGATGGCCTGGTCATCGATCAGGTTTCGCCGACCGCAGCGGTCAAAGCCGAGCAGTTCAAGATCCCCTACGCCGTGGCCTGTAACGCACTTGCCGTCTACTGGGATCCCCTCATGCCCCCGCCGCCGTTGGTGTGGGACTATCGCACCGATTTCTACGGGCGAACACGCAACGAGATTGCCAAGCACCTGGTGCTGTGGGCCTATCGCATGTTCGCAGCCGAAAAGAAAGTCGGTATCGATCCGCTGAAGCTCATTCGCGACAACGATCCAGGTCTCGTCCATCTGGCCCAACAGCCGGCTTTCTTTGAATACCCACGTACGAAATACCCCGAGCGGCTGCACTATACCGGTCCCTGGCATCGCGCCGAGCGAGACGATACGTCGATCGACTTCCCCTGGGATTGGCTCGACGGACGACCGCTCATCTATGCCTCGATGGGCACGCTGCAAAATGCGGTCGGACCTGTCTTCCGCAAGATCATCGATGCCGTGCACGACTTACCGATGCAAGTGGTGCTCAGCAAAGGAGGTGGTCAGGTCGACATACCAGGCCCAATCCCTGAGAACGTCCTATTGGTTGAGAAAGCCCCGCAGCTACGCCTGTTGGAAAAAGCCAAACTGGTCATCACGCACGCCGGAATGAACACCGCCCTCGAATGCTTATCACACGGCGTACCGATGCTTTGTCTCCCGGTCACCAACGATCAGCCAGGCGTCGCGAAACGCGCCGAGTACCTGGGCAATGGACGCGTTATCCCTGTCCGACAAGTCACCACCAAGCGGCTCCGCCAAGAGCTTGATCGCATGCTGAGCGACGATTCGTTCCAACAAAAAGCAAACGAGTTCGCCGGAAACCTGGCCAGCTACAATGGCTTGGAGATGGCCGCCAAACTCATCGAACAGGCTTTCGAAACGAAGCGGTCCGTGATGAACCAGGAACACATTCGCCGTAATCAAGAACGATGACCGACGACCCCATACCAGATCAACTTCGCAGCCTCGCTCGCCACGAAGGCCCTTTCACCTCGGACGAGGCCCGGAAGATTCTACAATCGGCACTGGCGCACGCCTCGAACCGCACCGTGCAGCGAGCCGCCGAGATGATCGCCCAGGCCGAAGACGCGTCGTTTACCTCGGACCTGGTCAAAGCGTACTGGCGGCTCAAGCGAAACCCGCTGAAGAAGGACCCCGGCTGTCTTGCCAAGACAGCCATTGTGAAGGCTCTCGTTCAGGCCGAACATGCCGACATGGAGCTCTTCCGCGACGGCATCACCTACTGCCAGATCGAGCCGCACTGGCAGGGCGAGATCGACTCGGCTGCCGAAATAAGAGGTGTCTGCGCCATCGGTTTGGTTCACTTTACGCCAACCATTGAAGTGCTGAACCACTGCGCTGTTTTGCTAAGCGACCTATGGCCGGAGGCTCGACTGGGTGCGGCTCAGGCCTTAGGGGCGCTCGCCCAGATCGAAGCGGCTCCCCTACTCCGTTTGAAACTGCTGACCGGAGATAGTCAGCCCGAGGTCCACGGCGAATGCTGCTCGGCCATGCTGAAAGCCGATCGTGAAGAAGGTTTGGCGTTCGTTCAGCCGTTTCTCAACTCGCACGACGCCGATCAGTGCGTGCAAACGGCCCTGGCACTGGGTGAAGCTCGCCTGCCGGGGACGTTCGATCGTCTCCGCAATGCCTGGGGACTCCGGTCCGAGCTAAATGTCCGCGAAAGTCTGCTGCTCTGTATCGGTCTGCTGCGAACGACCGAGTCGCAAGAGTTTCTCCTCTCACTGATCGACAAACGCGACATCCGCACCGCCGCCGACGCAGTGAAAGCCCTACGCTTGAACGGCCCCCTGGGCGATCTCCGCGAGCGCACCGAAGCGGCCGTTGAAGTAACCGAGAGTGACACTTTAATGAGTGCATTTCGCGAAGAGTGGCTGAGCTAACTGGCTCACGAGACCACCTTGGGGGGGCGACAGTTCACTCGCAGCCCCGCTGCAATAAGGCTCGGCTTGGCATAGTGATTGCGGTGTTAGGCATCGGATCAATTTGTCGATCGATCCCAGCCAAGCATCCTCACCCCCTTTCCCCCGGAGGAACTTATGTCTCAATCGAAATACGCCGAGTGTATTAAAGCCTGTATCGAATGTGCCCATGCTTGCGAGCACTGCGCCGACTCGTGCCTAAGTGAGTCCGACGTGACCAAGATGGCCGAGTGCATTCGTACTGATCGCGACTGTTCGCAAATGTGCTGGACCGCAGCGGCCTACATGAGTCGCGGTTCACAGTTCATTCCAGAAATTTGTCGAATTTGCGCCGAGATCTGTGAAGCTTGCGCCGCTGAGTGCGAAAAGCATAATATGAGTCACTGCCAGGCATGTGCGAAAGCTTGCCGCAAGTGTGCCGAAGAATGCCACAAGATGACCGGCGTGCACGTTTAATTGCGAACGTCGACATCCCCTTTGAAAATCCTCCACCCCGAGTCCTTAAGTGCGTCTCGTCGCCTGGGATTTGCGGGGGTGGATGTACGCGCGAAGTACAGCATACCCTTGACACGAATCTATCAACCAAAGCCCTAGCCGCTGTGGTTAACCCCCGGGTGGCTTCGCGATTCATCTCTGGGTCAGCAACGCCGACAAGCGGCTAATGTAAGAACGCAACCTAATCACCAAGCCCCCATTTTATTCCGGCTGGGAACATGGTCCGCTCAGGTGAAGCCAGACGGCCTCTTACTTCGTATTCGTAGGCACCGCTGCCACGGGGCCGTGTGGTGCACCCCCTTCATAGATACTGAACTCGGCCCAGACCGGTAGATGGTCGGACACTTCCAGTCCTTCAGCCAACGTCAGATTGAACTGGCGGAGGAAGTCATACACGCCGTTGCGGCCGGTGTACTCGCTGGTGGCGCTTCGCTGCATGAAAAGGTTGTCATACAGCTTACTCCCACGCGTATTGGTCTTCACGCCGCTGATCGCCCAGGTAATTCCGGGGATGGTGGCGATCTGGCCGAACTGCGACTCGTCGGCATTGAAGTCACCCAGTAGGATCACATCATCTTCCCCTCGGGCATCGTCACGCACAGCGCGAAAGACATCATCCATCACGTCCATCTCTTGCTTCACTTCGTCAGGGTCGACATGCACGTTGACTAGGCTGAAGGTAAACGCCTGACTCGGATCGGGTCCACGCACGCGGAACCAAGCCACCAACGGTTCACGATGCAAGACATCCTGTGGGTCTTCCACCGTATAGACCTGGGCGCGGTCGACCTGCAAGCTGGCCGTATCAAAGACGTAAGCGAACTGCTCTTTACTACTGGTTCGGCCGAGGCGTGGTCCGATGACAAAGTCGTAGTGTCGACCAGTCGCGTTGATCATTTCGACGAAGCGAGGCAAGATGCTTTGATCGGTCGAGCGGATCTCTTGAATGGCAACTACATCGAACTGGCGAACGATCTCGACCAGCCGGGCCATGACTTCCGGCTTATCCATCTTGGCCGTGCCGAAGACTTGAATGTTGAACGACGCCACGCGAATGGTGTCTTGCTTGCGCGCCATCGGAGGCACCGCCACCATGGCATCGCCCACCGGGGCGGCAGACTTAGCGACGGCTGCATCTCGCGGGACAACAACCACGTTGTCGATCCCCTCGATGCGATAGTTCTGAAAAAAGAACCAAGCGCCCGCGCCAGCGATCACTGCCAATAGCAAGGCACTCGTCCTCATCACCGTCAATCTCCTAACGTCCAGTTCTTCTCTTGTATCTCAAGCCCGCGCGCTGCACGGGGCGGCAGACGATAGCGGAAAGTGCGAGTACGAATCCATATCATTTCGAAGAGAAATCATTGTCCATCGTGCTATCAATGCCTATCTTGAAAGGGAATGTCCTTCTTGTCACCGGAGCGCGGTCGTTTGCATCCCAGTGCTATCATTGCGAGTTTGCTAGGGCTCATTGCGCTACCGCTGTGCGCCCACGCTCAGGTCGTGCAGTTGGCCAATGGAGGGCAACTCGAAGCCGCTGTGAATCACGATTCCCAGGTGGCAGCCGGCGGCCAAGTCGAGTTGGTTGTCGAAGGGGTGGGCTCGGTCGTTCTGGCAAGCCACCAGGTTCAGCAGGTCGAATCGCCCAAAGTGACCGAAGACGAATACTTCGACCACGCGGCCAATTTCACCGATACGATCGGCGACCAATGGAAACTGGCCAAGTGGTGTCAGCAGCAAGGGTTGCAGCTTCCTTTCCAGCGTCACGCCAGACGTGTTCTCGAGCTCGATCCGAACTATCTACCCGCCCGTAAAGCCCTGGGCTATGAGCGGCGTGATGGCCAGTGGGTTAGCCGCGAAGAAATCATGACCGATCGCGGTTACATCCGCTTCGAGGGACGCTGGACGACCATGCAGCAAGCCGCACTACAAGTCGCCCAAACGCAACACAAGCAGAAGGTGATTGACTGGAAAGTTCGTCTCCATCGCTGGCGGCAACAATTGGGCAGATCGTCGTCACCAGAAATTCAGATCGATCTTGAGACGCTGGACGATCCCGATGCCATCCCCGGCTTGATCCAACTCTTGGGGAACGAGCACGATCAAGACCTCGCATTTGCGTACCTGGAAACACTCGGTCGCATGAATAGTCCAGCGGCTCGCTCCTTCTTGATGGAGAACGCTGTCTTTCAGAATAACCCCATCTATCGCGAAAAATGCCTGCAAGAGGTGTTGGCCCAGCGGAACCCAAACATGGTCGCGTTCTTCGCCAACCATTTAAAAAGCTACGACAACACGATCGTCCTTCGCGCAGCGTATGTGCTGGCACAGCTCGACTACCCAACCGCCGTCTTTCCCTTAGCCGGTGCCCTGCAAACGCAGCACTTAGCGTTGCATTCGTCTCGCTACACGTACTTCTATACGTCCCTCGCCCCGGAAAACGGGTTTGATATCGACGGTCCTAAAGCTTCCTACCGGATGCTGACTCTGTCGGAATTTCTCGGGCGAAGTCGCAATGCGTACGATATCGTTCGCGTACAGAACCATGGCGTGCACCTGGCCTTGATCAAGCTCTGTGAGGGACAAGACTTCGGCTACAACCCGGCCGCCTGGAAGGAATGGTACCAACAGGTCCATGCCCCGAAGTCTCCGACAATCCGCCTGGCCCGGGAAGAGTAACCGCAGCCCGGCGAGTGGCATTAGATCAAGCGATTTTCAACGATCGGGACTAAGACTTCGTCGTAAATCCCTTTGAGGGACGGATCGGTCCACTTTCCTTGCAGCCTTCCATTCTCTTTGATTTTGTATGAGACAACGCCGATCGCCACTCCATTGGGGCTCTTCACGGCCCAGGCAACGTTCAGGCGGTCTTCATCGACGAACCCCATGCCGGAATATTTCGTTTTATTGACGACCCAGGTCAGCTGATAGCCCTTGTTGAACTTCTTGATGACGACCTCGCCGGTGTACTTGGCTCCCTGGTCCGATGTCCCCTCGCAGTGATATTTGCCCGACAAATCGGCCGGAGCATTCTCGGCATAAGCAGCACTAGCAAAAAGAGTTACGACGCAGGCTAGGGACGCGACCAAGCGAACCATCAGGCACACCCTTTCAATGAGATATCCAAGGCCATTTGGAGCAAACTTCCTAACGCACTTTACCAGCGGCTTGCGCATGGAAAAGCAATTTCGTCGAGAAATTTGGGGGAAATTATCGCTGTACCGAGTGCTCTTGCAGATCTTCCAGGTCGACAAACTCGAGCGTCGAGATGTGAGTCGCTTCGAGCACGACCGCCGGAGCGACTCCTGCTTGGAACGCTTCCTTCCACCGCAGAGCGCATAAACACCAGCGGTTACCTGGTTTAAGGCCAGGGAAGCCGAACTCTGGGTGGGGAGTCGAGAGATCGTTTCCGGCGTTCTTAGAGAACTCCAAAAACGCTTCGGTCATTTCGCTACAAACGATGTGCAGGCCCACATCTTCGGCCCCAGTGTGGCAGCATCCGTCCCGAAAGAAGCCGGTCAGCGGTTCGTGGCTGCAGTCTTGCAGATCGGTTCCGAGGACATTTTTCGCCATGATTGGAGCTGCCTTGAGATAGAGTGTAAGTAGGGCACTTACCGCGCGGTATGCAGTCATCTTAACATGACCTCTGCTGTCGCAAGTCCCCATCACCCGGGAACTTACCCCAAATGGGCGGGA
This sequence comes from Bremerella alba, assembly GCF_013618625.1. Taxonomy (NCBI): domain Bacteria; kingdom Pseudomonadati; phylum Planctomycetota; class Planctomycetia; order Pirellulales; family Pirellulaceae; genus Bremerella; species Bremerella alba. The sequence continues at coordinate 625,127 of NZ_JABRWO010000001.1, forward strand.
TCTCAAGCAAAACTTGCAATCCGTGCGTAGCCGAACTACGATACCGGTGAGCCGTGGTTCTGTTTCCAGGGATGGTGAGTGATGGTCCACTCCTATTTTTTAGGCAGTGGGCTCCCTCTTCATGGACGAAGGACAGTTGACCAGCAATTTCGTTCCATCGACGAAAGCCGCCAGGTCCATTTTCACCACGAGCACGTCCACTTCCCAGCAAATCTCATAAACTTTGCGCCCCTCGAGCGCGGCCAACCGATCGGTACCAGGGAGTTTTTATTGATGACGAGGAACGTTATCGCCTGCGGGCTAATGTCCTGCCTGAGTCTGCTTCTCACGGCAAGCGCCACCCAACAGGCAGCGGCGCAAGACACCGTTCTTGTCGATTTGTACGGTCGCGGTGTGCACGCTTACAACCGTGGCGACTACCTGGAAGCCTATAAGCTTCTCGATGCCGTCATAGAAGAAGGCACCAACGACCCGCGTGCTTTTTACTTTCTGGGTCTGACCAACTACAAACTTGGCAACACCGATGAGGCGCAAGCCGACTTCACCAAGGGTGCCCAGTTAGAACTCGATCGCAGCCAGATCTACCCCGTCGGCAAGGCGCTAGAACGCGTGCAAGGTGCCGATCGGCTAATGCTGGAAGATTACCGCAACAAAGTCCGTACGGAAGTCTATCTGCAGAAGAAAGAGCGCGAACGAGCTCGGTACGAAAAGCTGAAACAAAACGAAGATCAAGTCCTTCGCGGTCGCCAAAAACCTGCCGGCACGCCGTCCGCTGTTCCTGTTCCCTCGGAAGATGAGACCGATCCGTTCGGCTCGCCGGGCGCCGCAACAACGCCGATGACGCCAGAGCCGGTTCAACCGAATCCTTCCGAACCCGAAATGACGGAAGATGCCTTTGGTGGAACGTCCCCTCCTGAATCACCTACCAATCCTGCACCAGCCAGCCCGATGGCCGCACCAACCCAAACAGACGATCCGTTCGGAACCGCTCCGTCCACTCCGACCGACGATCCTTTTGGTGCCGCGCCGATGCCTAATCCAACAGAACCTGAAATGACGGAAGATCCCTTCGGTGGAACTTCCCCTCCGGGATCACCTACCAATCCTGCACCAGCGAGCCCAATGGCTGCACCAACCGAAACGGGCGATCCGTTTGGTGCCGCGCCAATGCCGGAAATGACCGCTCCGTCGGATGATCCTTTTGGTGCCGCTCCGATGCCTAATCCAACAGAACCCGAAATGACGGAAGATCCGTTCGGCGGAACTTCGGTGCCGGGATCGGCAACCAATCCATCGCCGGCTAGTCCGACAGAAGCACCCACCGAAACGGGCGTTCCGTTCGGTGCCCCGCCAATGCCGGAAATGACCGCTCCATCGGATGATCCTTTTGGTGCCGCTCCGATGCCTAATCCAACAGAACCCGAAATGACGGAAGATCCGTTCGGCGGAACTTCGGTGCCGGGATCGGCAACCAATCCATCGCCGGCTAGTCCGACGGAAGCACCCACCGAAACGGGCGTTCCGTTCGGGCAGGCTCCTGCTCCAAACGAGGGCGCTGCATCCGAAGGCAAACCCAACCCCGTATCTGCGGCGTTCGGGGCGTTGGGCAACGCGTTGATTCCTAGCGTGAAGGTTCCTTCCGTGCCAGGCATGGGCCCTCCGGCCGGTGCTCCGCAACCTGGCGGCGACATGCCCGATGGCAATGATCCGTTCGGCGCCCAACCTGCTCCGGGTAACGATCCTTTCGGAGCCGAGCCTGACATGAACGCAGCCCCCGTGAACGAACAACCCTTTGGTGTTCCTTCTGCGGCTCCTTCGAACACCGTCCCTAGTGACGACCCGTTCGGTGCCCAGCCGATGCCAGAAATGAACGCCCCATCCGACGACCCATTCGGAGCCGCACCCCCCTCAGGCAACGATCCCTTCGGAGCCGCTCCGATGAACCCATCAGGTGCCGATCCTTTCGGCGAAGCTCCCGCGCCAAAACCCATAGCAACTCCGCCCAGCAACGATCCGTTTGGGGCTTCGCCAGCTCCGTCGGACGATCCCTTTGGTGCGAGCGAACCAGCTGCCGATCCCTTCGGCAACTAAAAACAACTTGGACGAGACCACTTTGATCTCGCACACACGGAACTTCGGCAGCGTTTTTCCTTGACGCGCCGTCGTTCCGTTTCGGACAATAGGGCCGCATACTTATCCCGCCCCCACACTGCCGCCGGTCAGGCGGTCTCGCCGAAACGACAAGGAATCTACCTGATGGTGCGCCCTCTAGTACTCGTCGGTCTCGCTCTTGTTTTCTGTCTCTCCTCCGAGATTCTTGCTGCCCCGCAGATCGATAACGCCTCGCTTCGCGGCTTAACCATCGGGCAAACAACGCGTCTGACCCTCCACGGCAAGCAGCTTGGTCCTGACACGCAGGTGAAGCTGGACTTCCCAGCAGCTGCTGTTCGTATCTTGCCGGAGTCGAATGCCCAGAAGATCGAACTCGAGATCGAACTATCAGCCGATGTCGAGCCAACACATGGTCACCTGCGGATCGCTTCAGCCACCGGCATCAGCCCCCCTTTCACCCTGGGAATCGACCAGCTATCGGAAGCTCCGTTCATTGAAAAGATCGAAACGCTTCCCATTGCACTCAGTGGTCACTTGTCTGGCTCGCAGCTGTTAACCACTTCTTTCAGCGGAAAGGCCGGTCAGCAGGTCATCGTCGAAGTCGAAGCCCAACGCCTAGGCAGCAAACTGCAGCCGCTGGTAAGTATCGACGATCAGCGCGGCACGCAGCTGGCTTATTCTTCCGGAGAAGTCACGATACAGGGAGATGCCCGCGTCGAAGTCGAACTTCCCGCCGACGGCACCTACACGATCAAGCTGCAAGATGTTCTTTTCAAAGGAGGCTCGCCTGGGCATTTTCGTCTGAAGGTAGGTCAGTTCAACTACGCCGATTTGATGCTTCCCCTTGCATTGACTTCCACCGACGGCGAAGCATCTGCACTGAAATCGATCGTCAACGTTTCGAGCCCCACCCAGGCACCTGGCCCGTTCAGCGGCCCGCTGCCTAAGATCTACACCAGTGGCATTCCCGAGATAAGTGTTGGCCCTGACAATGAACCTATGGACGCTTCGATCGGCGCGGCACCGATTGGCATCAGTAGTGTTCTTTCCGAGCCGAAGGAAAGCGACGCGTTTCTCATTGATGTAATGCCCGGCACAAAGTACCGCGCGGAAGTTTTCGCGCAGCGTCTCCATTCACCGGTCGATGCGGTTCTCGAAATTCGCAAGCCTGACGGCGGCATGCTGGCCAGCTCCGACGACCAAAACAACACGCCAGATCCAGCGACCACGTTTGATGTCCCTCAAGGTGTAAGCCAAGTAAGTGTGTCGGTGCACGACGTGGCTCGCGCTGGCAGTCCAATGCACCTGTATCGTATTGCCGTCACACCGGCCAATCACGCTGACTTTCATCTGCACATCCCCAGTCCGGCTATCAACATCCCGGCAGGCGGCAGTGCAGTGATGGAAGTGATTGTCCAGCGGCGTGGATTCGGCGGGCCGATTGCGCTGGACTTTCCTGGCCTGCCCCCAGGCGTTCAGGTTTCGCTCAACGAGATTCCGGCTCGTGCCGATCGAGCGCTGGTCACCTTCACGGCATCGGCCGACGCCCAACAGGCTGCCGTCGGTACGGTCATAGGAAAAGCAGTCGTAAGAGACCAAACGATCGAGCGTCTGTCTGCCGTAGGCACTGACGCGGCAGGGTTTGGCTGGGCGTCTGCGGAAACAAACCTTGGCATTGGTATTGTTCAAAAACCGAAGCTCACCTTGGCGTATAGCAGCACCCCGGCAGCCAACGCGTTGGGGATTGGGCAATCGACACCGCTGAAGGTGAACGTACAGCGCGGCGAAGGAGAAACAGGCCCGGTTCGATTCTCGCTGGTGACTTCGCAGGTCATTCCCCAAGTCAAAGATAAGCCCGATCTTTCCAAAGCGATCAAGCTAAACGGCGAACAGCTCTTGGCCGCTGATCAATCGGAAATGACCCTTACGCTCTCGATTCCAGAACAACTGAAAGACATTGCCTGGGATATTGCCGTAAAGGGCGAGCTTCTTTCCGATGACCAAAAACAAGTCAAAGCCTCTTCGACGACCCCGGCGGTTCGCCTGACGATTGGGTCGCCGGTCTTCTTGGCGCTCACCGGCGAATCGATCGTGCGGTTGAAAGGAAAGATCTCGCGTGCCGGTGGCTTCGCCGAGGCGGTCACGATTGTTGCCGAGGGACTTCCCAAAGAGGCGAAAGCGGCTCCGGTCGAAGTCGCGGCCGACAAATCGGACTTCGAGATTGAAATTGTGCTGCCCACTGGGATCCAAGCAAAGCAGCTCGCCGACGTCAAATTGATCGCGAAAACGAAGCGTAACGGGGAAGATGCTACCAGTAACCAATTGGCCATAAAGTTGGAAACCGGCATGAAATAACTTTCGCCCCTCTTCGGGCGGGAAATTGTGCGATTGGCCGCAATTGGGCCGGTAAACGACCTCTATCTTGCCTATACTAAATGATTCGTTGGCACCCCCACCTACCAGTTAGGGTGCTACGCTAATAGCGTGAACCGGCTCTTGCCCATAACGGTTTGAGCAGCTCGTTCGAGATGGGAATTTGATTTCAAGAGAGACAAACCGTATGCACAAGTTTGCTTTGACCTTGGCCCTAACGGCCACCATGGTTGTTTCCGCCGCAGCCGCAGAAGTCACTGGCATCAGTCCGACCAAACCTGAGTCAGGCCCCTATGTGAAGATCGATAGCGGCTTCATGGTGCCGTACGAAATCACCATCCCCGGCACCGCTGTCAAGCTGAAGATGATCCCGGTTCCAGGCGGTAAGTTCAAGCTCGGCAGTCCCGAATCAGAAGCAGGCCACGCCGCAGCCGAAGCTCCCCAAATCGACGTCGAAGTTCCTCCGTTCTGGATGGCTGAACATGAAACGACCTGGGAGCAGTACAAGCCGTACATGGATCTGTACGAGTCCTTCAAAGGCTTCAATTCCGATCGCATTCGCGAGGTTACCGACGAGAACCGCATCGATGCGATTACGGCACCGACTCCGCTATACGAACCAAGTTTCACCTACGAGCATGGCGAAGACCCTCAGCTGCCTGCGGTAACGATGACCAACTACTCGGCTCGTCAGTACACCAAGTGGCTCAGCGGCGTCACCGGCAAGCAATACCGACTGCCTAGCGAAGCCGAATGGGAATTCGCTGCCCAGGGTGGTGCCGACACGGCTTATCACTTCGGCAACGACCCTGCAAAGCTGGAAGAGTACGCGTGGTTCGTCGACAACTCGGACGAAGCACCGCACTATGTCAAAGGTAAGAAACCCAATCAGTACGGCCTGTACGACATGCATGGCAACGTCTGGGAATGGGTCCTCGATCAGTACAGCGACGAAGGATTTGCTCGCCTGGAAGGGAAGCAGCTCAAGGCCCTCGACACGGTTGCCTGGCCTTCGGAGCCTGATCCGTTGATGGTCAAAGGAGGTGGCTGGGATGACGACGCCGAGAGCGTTCGCGCGGCCTCGAAAATGGGCAGTAGCGACGGCGATTGGAAAGAAGAAGACCCCAACATTCCGCTCAGCCCTTGGTGGTTTACCAGTTATCCATCGACAATGGTTGGCTTCCGCGTGATTCGTCCATTGGAAGAACTTCCCAAAAAAGAAGCGGTTAAATTCTATCAGCCGGACATCGAATTTTTGAACCTCGATGTTAGCGACCGCCTGATCGAAGGACGCGGTGTCTTAGGGCTGGTCGATCCCGAATTACCGGCTGCTTTGAAGAAGGCCGAATAGGTTTTACTTCCCCTGCTCACTGCATGCTCCCTCTCCCTACCTATGGGAGAGGGACTCTTCTATGTGAATGCGAGCCCGCCTGCTCCCTCTCGGCTTAGGCCGAAGTGCTCTCTCGGCTTAGGCCGAAGTGCTCTCTCTCCTTGACCGCCACGATTCACGACTTTCTCGTCGCGAACGAGAAAAAAAGTGACTAGTCGTTTGAATTGACGCGGTAAAGCATAGCAACCACAATGGTTTGCAGTCCGCTGTTGGCTCGCCCACTGGGCATTCGCGCATGAGCCGTGGTTACTTCTCATGAAACCACTTCCCTTTCCGACCGGCTTGTATGGAGATCTCCATGTCCCACTTCTTTCGGTATTCCGTGCCCCTGTTTCTGATCGCCGTGTCGATCGTCAGTTGGCTCGATCGCAGTGTTCAAGCAGCCGATGAACCGACGGCCAAGAAGCCGAACATCGTCTTCATCATGTCCGACGATCATGCGTTTCAAGCAATCTCGGCTTATCCGGGTGCAATCAACCAGACACCCAACATCGACCGCATCGCCAAAGAAGGAATGCGATTCGACCATTGCTACGTAACCAACAGCATCTGCGGTCCATGTCGGGCAGTGATCTTGACCGGCAAGTACAGCCACTTGAACGGCTTCTACGACAACAAAACACCTCGCTTCGATGGCAGCCAACTCACCTTCCCCAAGCTGCTGCAAAAGGCCGGCTATCAAACGGCGATTGTTGGCAAGTGGCATTTGGGATCCGATCCAACCGGCTTCGATTACTACAATGTGCTGCGTGGCCAAGGTCCTTACTACAACCCACAGATGCGTACCTCGGATGGTCCCAAGAAGTACGAAGGGCACACCAGCGAGATCACGACCGACCTGGCCTTAGAGTGGCTGCAAGAGAAACGCGACCCGAACAAGCCGTTTTTGCTGATGTATCAGCACAAAGCACCCCATCGCAACTGGATGCCAGCTCCGAAGTACTTGAACAAGTACGACGACGTCACCTTCGAAGAGCCAGCCAACATGTGGGACAACTACGAGAATCGTGCCAGCGGTGCCCACGACCAAGACATGACGATCTCGAAAACGATGACACCGCACGACCTCAAACTGGTTAAGCAGCGTGGTCTGACGCCCGAGCAGGAAAAGGTTTGGAACGCCGCTTACGGCCCCAAGAATAAGGCCTTCGAAGAAGCCAACCTACAAGGCAAGGACCTCGTGCGTTGGAAGTTCCAGCGTTATATTAAAGACTACCTTCGCTGCATCGACTCGGTCGATGAAGGGGTCGGCCAAGTGCTCGACTACCTAGACGAAACAGGCCTGACCGAAAACACGCTAGTCATCTACAGCTCGGACCAAGGTTTCTACCTGGGCGAACATGGTTGGTTCGACAAGCGTTGGATGTACGAAGAATCGTTCCGCACGCCTCTGTTGGTTCGTTGGCCTGGTCACGTCAAACCCGGGACTGTCAGCGATGCGTTGGTCATGAACCTCGACTTCCCGGAAACGATGCTCGCCGCCGCTGGCGTTGAGATCCCCAAGGACATGCAGGGGCTCAGCCTTCTGCCGATCTTGGAAAATGACGGCAAGACTCCCAAGGACTGGCCGCGCAACGAACTGTACTACCACTACTACGAGTTCCCCGGCCCGCATGCCGTGCCGCGTCATTATGGTGTGTTCGATGGTCGCTACAAGTTGATCAATTACTATCAACTGGGCGAATGGGAGCTGTTCGACCTGCAAGAAGACCCCAGCGAAATGAACAGCGTCTACGGCCAGGAGAAGTACGAAGTCATTCAGGCCAAGATGCACGAGAAGCTCAATGAGCTTCGCGCGAAGTACCAAGACGACACGCCGCGTAAAGGTGGCAAGTACTAATCGCGAGTCGAGCGAACTTTCAACCAGAGGCTACGTCTTACGGGACGTAGCCTCTTTTTTGCTCGTAACAAGGGAACCGCTCATGGGCGTTCGTAAGAAGGGCCGAACAAGCTTCGAATGTTTTGGAGAGTACTTTCACTGGTACCGCGACGACTATTGCCTCCGCATTGCCTCAGAAGACAAATCGCTAGTCGTCACTTAATATGAGTCAGAGCAATCGATTCTAGAGATTCACGGGCATCGATTCCCTGGAATTGACAGGTCCGTCAAGCGACATGTCAGTGTGCTGGTTCCCGAACACGTAACCCTAGAGTTGAGTTGCTCAACCGGAGCGTTCGTGAATGCATTGATCCGCTGGTGCTTGGACGAGACGCACGAGTTAGGGTTTTACGTGGCAACACCAGATCAGGATTGAGAACGGCAATCGAACCCGCTCGACCTCCTAGCCTTGCAAGGGCGACAGAACCTCTCCCGTGCAAAGGGTGGCTCAGAGATTTATCTCTGAGTGGCCACCGGCCACAAGCGGCTAATGCATTCGGTCTGAACAAGATGGAATGTCTCAACCGTAAATCACATCCATTCATGAGCCGCTTGTCGGCGATGCCGACTTAGAGATGAATCTCTGAGCCACCCAGCATTTCTTTTAGACCCTCTTCCCGCCGGCGCGATGGCCGGATGTTTGGTAGCGCGCATAAAAAAACCTGGTTGGGCGAACCCAACCAGGTTTTTTGTATCTTCAGCTGTCTTCGTTTGGCTTAGCGAGCCGAAACCAGACGACGGCGAGCTGGAACGAAGGTCATGGTGTCAGCCGGAACTGGAGCCGGTGGCATCATGTCAGCTTCGGTTGGCTGACCAGCTTCAACTGGAGCGGAGTAGGTAGCACCACAACCGCAACCAGCCGAACCGCAACCGGTGTCACAACCGCAGGACGAACCGCAGCTGCTCTTGCAGCCACAGCTGCTGACACAGAACAAGCGAGCGATGGCGTCTTTCAGCGGGGTGCAGCTCTTCTTGCAGCCACACTTGCCAGCGAACAGGCTGCAGCTCTTCTTCTTGCAGCACGAACCGCAAGCAGGAGCACCACAGGTTGGTTCGCAGCCACAAGCTTCAGGAGCACCGCAGGTTGGTTCGCAACCGCAAGCACCCGAGTCACAACCACAAGCCGAAGGAGCGGCACAAGTAGCTTCAGGTGCACAGCACGAAGCTTCTGGAGCGCCACAGCCACAGCTGGAACCGCAAGACGACTTGCAGCTCTTCTTGCAGCTGAACAAGTTGTGCAGAGCGTCCTTCAGAGGAGTGCAGCACTTCTTCTTGCAGCAGCTCGTTGCACAACCGCAAGCCGAAGGAGCAGCACAGGTGGCTTCAGGAGCACAACCGCAAGCTTCAGGAGCAGCACAGGTTGCTTCAGGACCACAACCGCAAGCTTCAGGAGCACAGCAGGTTGGTTCTGGAGCACAGCAAGTTGCAGCTACAGGAGCACAACAAGTTGGCTTAGGCATGCAGCAACGCGGCTTAGGCGAGCAGCACTTCGGGGTTTGACAGCAGGACGTATCGCAACCACAGCCGGTTCCCAGCATTTGGTTCAGAAGTCCTGCGGCATTTGCCTGGCTACACACAAACGCGAGCACCAGCGTTGCCAAGAGAGTGTTCAATTTCATCGAGTCATTTCTCCTTCTGAGTGGTGACTTTCAGATTCCAATATGCTTTGTCGCCAGGCCGGCGCTCTCGTGAACAATCACGGTATGCGACTACCACGCCGCGATTGCTCGCACCTCTGGGGCTGTCCATTTGGCGGGTTGGACAACATGGCCTCGGAAGATTGAGCGTGTAGTCGAACCTATTGATCAAAGCTTCTTGGTTTCTTTCGTCTCCACAGTCCTCTGCCTAAGTTTCGTCGAGCCAATCCTTGACCCGAATGTTCCCCATCAAAACTTGACAGCCCCTCGTGATCCGCCAGAGGGAATTCCGTTTGATAGACATCCATGTAGGTATGTCTGGAAATCGGTATCGGCGGATTAGATAGGTGGGCTTGATCGCTCAGAACCAATTTCAGCTACTTGGTTTACCTCTTCGATTGCGCGAACTTTTCCCACCACGAAAGACAGGCAAGCCTTGACGATTATGCAGCCAAGCCAGTCGTTACAGATTGCCACGCAAGGCCGGAGAGTCACCGCTAATCGCTACAACTTAACGCCATGCTATCGGTGGCCCCTCATCCACGTGGGAGGTAGAATATGCGGCATAAAGCGTCCAAATTTCTTCTTTCAGTCAGCCACTTAGCGGAAGCAATATGAACTCGACCCCATCAATTAAGGGATATGAAGTCGTTGATTTTGCCACTATCCCAGGCGTCCCCTGCCCCTGTGGAACCGCCAAACGTGGCTTGGCCGAGGTCGACGACTATCCCGGGACAATCCACGTCACCGAAATCTCTACGGATGCCAAGATCCACTACCACAAAAAGCTGACCGAAACCTACTTCTTTTTAGAATGCGGCGAAGACGCGCAGATGCAACTCGACGACGAAATCATTCCCGTTCACCCAGGAATGTGCATCATGATTCGCCCTGGCACTCGACATCGGGCCCTCGGAAAGATGAAGATCGTGAACATCGTGCTTCCCAAGTTCGACCCTGCAGATGAGTGGTTCGATTGACCTCCATCTGCGGCTTTTCCCTCCCCTTTTGCGATATCTAAGTGCCCTTGGTGCGTAAAATCGGCTGATTTTACGCTAGCAACCGCACGATTCCCCCCATTCACCTGGGCTATGTGACCGGGAGATTCCTTGCATAGACGTTTAAACAGGTATAAGCTTGAAGCTGCGTTATAACCCTCCCCCCAACGATTTAGAGATCCCTATGTTCCGGCCCTATGCACATCGGCTCCATCCAACGATGGCCTCGGCAACGTTGGTGTTCATCCTTTCGCTGACCATCTTTGCTGTTGGCTGCACGCCACCCCCGACCGGGCGGCCATCGACCAGCAACACGACCCTCAATCCAAATCCCAATACGACGGTCTCTGATTCGACCGTAACGACTCCGGCCAAGCTGCCGGAACCGGACGAAGTGCCTGTCGACGAAACCAAAATGGCCGTCGAAGCTTCCAACGTCGTTCCGGCCAAAACCAGTGAAGAACTGACCCCTGTCGTCACGCCGGATGAAAAGCCAGGCAAGACGCTGGTCGACACCGTCGAGACCACCCCCTCGAAGACTAGCGATGAACTCACGCCGCCAGCGGTGACCGACACGCCTGCCGATGCCGCCATGAAAGAAGAAGCGGTTAAAGAGGAAGTCACAACGGAAGCCAAAGAAGAGAAGCCGGTACCGAAAGAGATGACCAAACAGGAAGAGCCTGCCAAGCAAACTCCACCTGAAGAAGCTGCGGCGAAAAAAGAAGAGGCCAAACCGGTCGCGGAAGTCGCTTCGGCCAAGAAAACCACCACAGCCGCTTCCACCACGCAAAGCGAAGCCGATCCCCAAGACTGGCTCTTTTGGCGTGGTCCTGAGTTCAACGGCATCAGCCGTGCTACTGGACTGCCTGATAGCTGGGACCCTGAAGGTGGCGAAGGCAGCAACGTCTTGTGGAAGCGAGACGACCTGGGTACCCGCAGCACGCCAGTGGTCATGAACGGCAAGCTGTTCATGCTGGCCGCCGCCGAACAAGGCACGCCTCGTGAAGGCGAACGCGTTGTCTGCGTCGACGCCAAGACCGGCGAAACGATCTGGGAAAACCGCTTCAACGTTTATCTATCAGACGTTCCCGTCGAACGGGTTGGCTGGTCTTCCGTCACGGCGGATCCAACCACCAACACAGTGTTCGCACTGGGCGTATGCGGTCATTTTCAATGTATCGACGCCGATACGGGGAAAACGATCTGGACGCATAAGATGCATGAAGAGTTCGGTATGCTGACCACATACGGAGGTCGAACCAATTTTCCCTTGGTCTTTGAAGACCTGGTAATTATCAGCGGAATTGTTATCGGCTGGGGCGACTACGCCAAACCGGCCCACCGCTTTCTGGGCATCGACAAGGAAACGGGCGAAGTCGTTTGGTTCACCGAGACGACACCACTTCCTTACGACACCACCTACAGCACGCCGACCATCAAGATCGTCGATGGCATTCCCCAATACATCATTGGTGCCGGCGACGGAAAGATCTGGAGTATCCAGCCACGCACTGGCCAACACAATTGGAGCTTTTCGTTCGCCGCTCGTGGTTTGTTCAGCACGCCATTGATTGAAGGCGATCGGGTCTTCATGGCTCAAGGCGAAGAGAACGTAATCACCACCGAAGAGGATGGCAAAGTCAATGTCCAGGTCGACAACACCATGGGTGCGGTCGTTTCCGTAGATGCCACCAAGCGAGGCGATATTTCAGTCTCGGGCGAGAACTGGAAAATCGTCGAGCTGGTCGCCAACCGCAGTGCACCTGTCATTGTCGATGGCAAGATGTACCTGATCGACGACCGGGCCAAGATGTTTATCCTCGATCCCGAAACGGGCGAAGAGCTCTTTGATAAAGTCCGACTCGGCAGCAAGATGTTCGGCTCGCCGTTGTACGCCGACGGCAAGTTCTACCTGATGACCGAGAATGGCCGATACTACGTGCTTGGGCGACAAGACGATGGCAATATCGAGATCCTCTCGAAGGGACGCCTGCCTGACGGTGATGGGATCGCTTCGCCCATCTGTGCCCAGGGGCGACTCTACTTTCCGACTTCTGCGGCTCTTTACTGCGTAGGAACCGAAGATCAGAAAACGGGCTTCAGTGGCTTGCCGGAACAACCCACAGAAGACCCCGTCTCGGAAGATCCCAAGCCGGCCCACGCTCAATTGATTCCGGCCGAAACGTTGATCTACCCCGGTAAGGAAGTCGACTACCGCGTTAAGCTCTTCAATGCTCGTGGTCAGTTCGTCAAGGATGCCGAGAAGGTTGATTACAGCGTTGAAGGTCCCGCCAAAATCGACCAGACCGGTAAACTGACCGCCAACGAAGACGCCGGGCATGCCCCGGCCTACGTCACGGCGAAGGCCGGCGACCTGACCGGTAACTCTCGCTTACGAATCATCCCGGCACTGCCGTGGAGCTTCGACTTCGAGAACATCACCGTCGACGAGAAAACGGGCAAAGGTGAACCACCCATTACCTGGATTGGTGCTCGCTATCGCCACGTGGTTCGTGACGTTGACGGCAACAAAGTCATGGTCAAGATCACGACCATCCCCAAGGGTACCCGCAGCCAAGGTTGGATGGGCCACTCAGACTTGCATGACTACACGATCGAAGCCGACGTGATGGGTCACGAAAAAGATGGCCAACTTCCCGACATCGGCGTCACCGCCCAAGGCTATATCTTCATGCTGATGGGGAACGAGTCGAAGGCCCGTGCGTTGACCTGGATCACCCAGCAGCGGATCGCCAAAGATGTTGACTTTACCTTAGAACCAGGCGTCTGGTATCACATTAAGTTCAAAGTTTCCAATCAGGATGACGGAACCGCCAAAGCCCAAGGCAAGGCCTGGAAGAAGGACGAGCCGGAACCGGAAGCTTGGATGGTGGAAATTGTGGACGCCGTTCCTAACACGACCGGCAGCCCGGGCCTCTTCGGCAATGCGAAGACTGGCGAAATCTACCTGGACAATATCAAGGTGACCCCGAATAGTTAACTGTCGGGCTCCCTCCTCATTTCCCCCCTCAAATCAAACAGTTCACGTGCGAGCATAAAACCTATGAAATCGACGTATGCTTACTTGGCTATCGTAGGCTCAGCCTGCGTTGGCATGACAATCGCAGGCCTTTTGCCAGCAGGGCGCGCCGTCGCTCAGGATGAAGTGGCCAAGGCTGAAGTCACCAAGGATTGGCCCCAATGGGGTGGTGACTCGAAGCGAAACAATGTCCCGACTGCCGCCAATATCCCCACGACTTGGGATATCGGCGGCTTCGACCGCTCCTCCGGCGAGTGGCAAAAGGAAGATGCCGAGAACATTAAGTGGGTCGCTGCGCTGGGTAGCCAGTCGTATGGCAACCCGGTTGTCGCCGACGGCAAGATCTTTGTTGGCACCAACAATGGAAGCGGTTACATCGACCGTTATCCGTCGAAGGTCGACCTCGGTTGTTTGATCTGTTTCGACGAAGCCACCGGCGAATTCCTGTGGCAGCACTCGAGCGAAAAGCTACCCACCGGGCGCGTCCACGATTGGCCTCTGCAGGGTATCTGCTGTGCTCCATACATCGAAGGCAAACGCCTTTGGTTCGTCACCAGCCGCGGCGAAGTTCGCTGTCTGGATACCGAAGGCTTCCGCGACGGTGAAAACAATGGTCCTTACAAGGACGAAGAATTCACCGGCGAAAAAGAGGCCGACACGATCTGGATTTACGACATGATGAAAAACCTGGGCGTGTCGCAGCACAACATGTGCAGCTGCTCGGTGACTTGCCTGGGCGACATCCTGTTTGTGAACACCTCCAACGGTGTCGACGAGTCGCACATCGTGATTCCTTCGACGGAAGCTCCTAGCTTCATCGCCATGGACAAAAACACCGGCGAAGTCCTCTGGACCGATAAGTCACCCGGCACGAACATTCTGCATGGTCAATGGTCGAGCCCGACCGTAGCCGAGCTGGGCGGCGTCCCGCAAGTTATTTTCGCTGGCGGCGACGGCTGGGTATATTCCTTCAAGGCAGACAAAGGGACCGACGGCAAGCCGGAACTGCTGTGGAAGTTCGACGGCAACCCGAAGACCTCGAAGTGGGTTCTCGGCGGTCGTGGTACTCGTAACAACATCATCGCCACACCGGTTGTCTACGACGACAAGGTCTACGTCGCGGTTGGCCAAGACCCGGAACACGGCGAAGGGGAAGGTCACCTGTGGTGCTTAGACCCAACAAAACGCGGTGACGTCAGTGCTGAACTGGCCATGAAAATCGAAGGTAGCCAGCGTGTGCCGATCGAGCATCGCCGCATTCAAGCTGTGATCGAAGAAGATAGCGAAGTCGCCGTTCCCAATCCCAACAGCGCCGTCATCTGGCACTATTCGACCTTCGACCAGGACGAAGACGGCGAAATCGGATTCGAGGAAACGATGCACCGCAGCATCGGTACCTGTACCATCAAGGACGACATCCTGTACATCGCCGACTTCAGCGGACTGCTGCACTGCTTGAACGCCCAGACCGGTAAGCTGAACTGGACGTACGATATGTTCGCCGCTGCCTGGGGTTCAGCCTTGATTGTCAACGATCACGTTTACATCGGTGACGAAGATGGCGACGTCGCGGTCTTCAAGCTGTCGGCCGATCCCGACGATGCCGAACCGCTGGAAGAGATCAGCATGGGCAATTCGGTCTACTCGACACCCATCGTTGCCAATGGCGTCTTGTACATCGCCAATAAGACGCACCTCTTCGCAATCACCGAGGGTGGCGAGTAACCTTCGCACCCAATCACGCATCCAAAACGCAGGAGTGACTCCTTGTCGCCCCTGCGTTTTTTTATGTGAACAGCACCCACGGATTAACCCCAACCAGGGTGGCCCAAAGTTTCATCTCTGGGTGGCCGAAGGCCACAAGCGGCTAGTGAATGAATGTTGCCTAAGATGGAAACGTTCCACTTCGTACAAGCCTGATGCATTAGCCGCTTGTCGGCGATGCCGACCCAGAGATAAATCTCTGGGCCACCCATTGGATCGCGTGCTGAACCATCCTGTCTCCCTATTAGTGTTCATCCTTGTAATCCGTGGTTAACTCCGTTTTCCCTTAGGAACCCAGAACATGCCTAAACAAGTTCTCGATGTCGGCAACTGTGGTTACGACCATAGTTCGCTGAAGAACCTGATTGAACGAAACTTCGACGCAAAGGTCCTTCAATCGCACGGTCCGACCGACACGCTGAAGATGTTGCGCGAACAATCCTTCGCCCTGGTGGTCATTAATCGTAAGCTCGACCGCGATCACTCTGACGGGATGGATATCCTCAAGGACATGAAAGCGGACGAGCAGTTGCAGGATATCCCGGTCCTGCTACTCTCGAACTTCGAGGACGCCCAAGCCAACGCCCAGGAAGTGGGTGCCGTTCCCGGTTTTGGTAAGCGTGACCTGGGCAAGGAGACGACCCTGAAAAAGCTACAGCCCTATCTAGGATAGCCATGACAAAAATTACCTGGAACGACTTCGAGGCCGTCGAGCTACGCGTCGGTACAATCGTCGAGGTCGAAGATTTCCCCGAGGCTCGCCGTCCTGCTTATAAGCTGAAAGTCGACTTTGGCGAGCCGCTCGGCATTAAAAAGTCGAGCGCTCAGATCACGCAGCTCTATACGCGAGAAGAGCTGCTGGGCAAACAAGTCATCGCCGTCACTAACTTCCCTCCGAAACAAATCGGCCCCATCCGCAGCGAGGTCCTCGTCACCGGTTTCTACGGCGAAGACGGCGCCGTAACCCTTGCTGTGCCTGACAAGCCCACCCAAAACGGCAATCGTCTGGCTTGAGGCATCTACCAGGGGCATTGGCCGCCCCTGGCTATATTCGGTCGGGCCTTAAGAATTTTGTTCTAATTGTTTCGCCTACTTCATAATCTGCTGTGAAATGCAGTGGAAAGCCCCTAAGCCCCATACCAAATCGATCGCTTCGATTGGCACGACCTTGCGGTCGGGGAAGCACTTGTCGAGCGTCTCGCAGGCCTTCTCATCGGCATCGTCACCAAACTGCGGCACGATGACAATGTCGTTGGCGATGTAGAAGTTGCAGTAGCTGGCCGGCAAGCGCTGGTCGTCCTGGTATTTGGCCTTGGGCATAGCCAGCGGAATGACTTCCAATGGCTGCTCATTCAGGTCAGTCATCGCTTCCAGATCTTGGAAGTTCTGCCGAAGCGCTTCGTAGTTCTCGTCGCTCTTATCTTCTTCGTAGGCGGCAACGACGGTCCCTAGCCCCACGAACCGGGCCAGTTCGTCGATGTGACCATCGGTATCGTCCCCGGCGATCCCATGATGCAGCCACAATATTTTCTCGGCGCACAAGTAGTCGCACAAAAACTTCTCGGTCTCAGCCTGCGAAAGATGCGGGTTTCGGTTCGGGTTCAATAGGCACTCGGTCGTGCTCAAGACGAGCCCAGCCCCATTGCCATCGACGGCTCCTCCTTCCATGACAATGCCTGGCTGAAAGCGGCCAAAGCCCAGCTTCTCGGAAAGACGCTCCGGCACGGCTTGGTCGTCATCCCACGGCGGATACTTGCCACCCCAGGCATTGTAATTCCAGTCGACCGCCATCCACGGCTTACCTTGCGGTGCCTTCAGGAAGCTCGGCCCATGGTCGCGGGCCCAAGCATCGTTCGTGGGGATCGCATGAATAAACACGTTAGGAAGATGCCCTACCTGGTCTTCGGCCTGGGTTAGCACATCTCCGGCAGCCGCCAGAATATGAACGTCCTCGACCTCGCACAAGGCCGTCACTAGCTGCTTGTACACGCCAGGGACAGGCTCGAACTTCCCGGGCCACGACTCGCGGTTATGGGGCCACGAAAGGAGCGTTCCGACGTGCGGCTCCCACTCGGCTGGCCAGCGATACGCTTGTTGTTTGGGCGTCAGCCGATCGTTCATGAGGTGATATCCCCATCGATAAATCGCTTGGTCAGTCCGCTATAGGCATCAATGCGACGATCACGTAGGAAAGGCCAATGCGTTCTCGAGAATTCGATCTGAGCCAGGTTGCACTCGACGACTAAAATCTCTTCCTTATCGTGCGAGCCGACCTCCAGCAGCGTGCCGGTCGGGTCGACCACGAACGAGTGCCCCCAGAATTCGATGTTGTCTTCAATGCCCACGCGATTGGGTGCGGCCACAAACACACCGTTGGCGATTGCATGACTCCGCATCATCGTTTCCCAGGCAGACACCTGGGCGGGGCCGTACTCTTGCTTCTCGGGATGCAGCCAGCCGATCGCCGTAGGGTACACCAAAATCTGAGCCCCAGTCAGCGCCGTCAAGCGAGCCGCTTCGGGGAACCATTGATCCCAGCAAATACAAACGCCCACGCGGCCATACTTGGTGTCGAACGTGCGGAAGCCGATATCGCCCGGTGTGAAATAAAACTTCTCGTAATAGTGCGGATCGTCAGGGATGTGCATTTTGCGGTACATGCCCAGAAACGCTCCGTCGGCGTCGAAGACGGCAGCCGTGTTGTGGTAGACGCCTTCGGCACGCTTCTCGAACAACGAGGCCACTACGACCACGCTGTGCTCCTTTGCGGCGGCTTGAATGCGTTCGCTAGTCGGGCCGGGGATTGGTTCGGCCAGTTGAAACTGAATGTGGTCCTCGGTCTGGCAGAAGTAGAGACCGGGGAACAGTTCCTGCAGGCAAACGATGTTCGCTCCCTGTTGGGCGGCCTCGGCGATCTTGGCAACCGCCTTGTCGACGTTCTCTTGCTTATTGCCGCTGCACGTCATCTGCACAACGGCCACGTTGACCTTGTCCGGTTTGCTCATATTTCTGACTGCTTACTACCCTGAAGCGATGCTGGGATGCGAACTGGCAAAATGGTACTATTTCCCCTATGAACGGAAAAGCACCACGAGGACTCTTCATTACCGGAAATAATACAGGCGTCGGCAAGACCCACGTAGCCGGTTTGATCGCCCAGAGCCTGCAAAATGCGGGCCTCCGCGTCGGCACATACAAGCCGGCGGCGAGTGGATTGGTCGAAAAGGAGGGCCAGTGGATCTCGGAAGATGTCCAAACGTTGTGGGAAGCTTCCGGCAAAATGTGGGACGCCAAGCACATCTGCCCGCAAACGTTTCATGCTCCGTTGGCCCCCCATCTGTCGGCTCGGGCCGAAGGGAAGGATATCGACACGACCCTTTTGCGAACCGGCTTCGACCACTGGAAGCAGCAGCAAGCCGCCGGCAAATGCGACTTCATTCTGGTTGAAGGGGCCGGAGGTCTGCTATCGCCCATGTCGGACGAAGACTACGTCGCCGACCTGGCCTTGGAATTCGGCCTGCCGCTGATTGTTGTAGCGGCCAATCGGCTGGGCATGATCAACGAGACGCTACAAACGCTTCTCACGGCCCAATCTTACCAGGCAGGTGTTCTCGTTGCAGGCATCGTTTTGAACGACTTGGAAGCGGATACCAGCGACATCAGCCGAACCACCAACCGAGGCGAACTGGCCCGCCGCAGCCACGTGCCGATTTTGACGCACGTACCCTTCGGAGCGAAGCAACTGCCGGAAGAAGTCGACTGGCAATCGCTGGCCAGGGGATAGTCCACCGTCTGTTGGCTTCGTCCAACCACCTGGAGTGGCCCAGAGATTCATCTCTGGGTAGCAGCTGGCTACAAGCGGCTAGTGAATGGAGGTTACTAAGGTAGAAACATTCTACTTCGTACTGGCCTGATGCATTAGCCGCTTGTCGGCTACACCGACCCAGAGATAAATCTCTGGGCCAATCGTTACGTCTGCGATGATAGGCCACGAGTGACCCCCACGGGCAAAAAGTTGGAAAAAAACTGCCTTTCTGCAAATCGCTGGCGGAAAGTGTCTCGTCTCTCTGGGTGAGCTCAGCAGATAAGTAACACGCAAAACACTCATCTCCAACCGAAATGTGCGGGTCAAAAACGATGAAAAAAACATGGATTCTTACGCCACTGCTGCTAGGTGTGGCGATGATCGGATGTAGTGCCCAACCAGGCTCTGTTGCTGTTGAAAGCGAACGAGCCTCAGGGTCTGCGGATGCAACGCAAACCAAACTAAGTTCCGTCGACGAGTCACTCACCCAGGTTCCGCTGGAAGAATACGAACGTCCTACAGCTTCCACCATGACCGCGCCGGCCGAAGCCGTCGAAATGCAACTGGGTCTGCCTAGTCAGTCCAACGGATCGGGGGCTGCGTCTACGCCAGCGGACGCCTACGGCGGCAAAGCGATGCAGACCGAAGAAAGCGCTCCTGGCGTGGACAGCCTGAGCTCGAAGCTCGATGGCCAACCGATGTCGGGCGAAGGGGAAGAGCTTCAACAACGGGAAAAGAACGTTAAAGACAACATGTTCCGTGAGAACGCCCCTGTCTTGGATAGCAAGCGACAAGACGCCACCAAGAAGAAAGCCCTGCCAGCAACGCCTGGGATGCAAGGTCTGCCGGCCGCCGAGCCTGCGGCCCGGGTTGCCAGCAATCCAGCGCCGACGGCCAAGCCAGGCGATCATATGGATTTGCGTCGATCTCGAATGGCTACCGAACTCAAATTGGCTGAGCAGGACGACGTCGGTGGCCCCGGCGGCGTTGGACCTGGCGAAGGTGGCGATAAGTTTGAGCCGATCGAAGAGAACGACTTCATCGCGGTGGCTGATCAACCACTGTCGACATTCTCGATCGATGTCGACACGGCCAGCTACTCGAAGATTCGTTCGTACTTAAGCCAGTTCGGTTCGCTCCCACCGCGCGATGCGGTCCGTGTGGAAGAACTGGTCAACTACTTCACCTATGACTACGCGACCCCCACCGACGCGCACCCCTTCGCGGCCAACGTGGAAGTGGCTAGTTGCCCTTGGAACCCCACCAATCGCCTGGTTCGCGTCGGCATCAAGGGCAAAGAGGTCGCCACCGAAGACCGTCCTGCCAGTAACCTTGTGTTTCTGCTGGACGTGTCGGGCTCGATGAATAACGCCAACAAACTGCCTCTGCTGAAGAAGGGCATGAAGATGCTCGTCGATCAGTTGGGCGAAAATGATAAGGTTTCGATCGTCGTTTACGCCGGTGCCGCTGGCCTGGTTTTGGAGCCGACCTATGGCTACGAAAAAGCAACCATCCTGGCAGCGCTCGATCGCCTGCAAGCTGGCGGTTCGACCAATGGCGGCCAAGGCATTGAGTTGGCTTATAAAACGGCCACCGAGAACTACATCAAAGGGGGCACCAACCGCGTGATCCTGTGCACCGATGGCGACTTCAACGTTGGCCAAACGAGCACCGGCGGGCTGGTCGGTATGGCCGCCGAGCAAGCCAAGAAGAACATTTATATGAGCGTGATGGGCTTCGGTATCGGCAACCATAACGACTCGATGCTCGAACAGCTCTCGAACAAGGCCAACGGCAACTACTCGTTCATCGACAACGAGAAGGAAGCCAAAAAGGTTCTCGTCGAACAAATGAGCGGCACGCTGCTGACGATCGCCAAGGACGTGAAAATCCAGATCGAGTTCAACCCGAACAAGGTCGCTTCCTACCGCCTGGTGGGCTACGAAAACCGCTTGCTCGCTGCTCAGGATTTCAACGACGACAAAAAGGACGCAGGCGAAATCGGTGCCGGGCACACGGTCACGGCGTTCTATGAAGTTGTGCCTGCGACCGGCGATGGGGATACCGAAGTCGCTTCGGTCGATCCAAAAGTCGACGAGCTAAAGTATCAAACCAAACCGGAAACCACCGAAGCGGCCGACACCAACGAACTGATGACCTTGAAGCTGCGATACAAGCAGCCGGAAGAGGACGTCAGCACGCTGATGACCTACCCGGTGGTTGATAACGGCAACGCGTTCAACCAGTCGACCGGCGACTTCCAATTCGCCTCGGCGGTGGCCATGTTCGGCTTGAAGCTTCGCGGAAGCAATTTTCATCACGAAACCAACTTCGCCGAAATCGAAGAGCTAGTCGCGTCCAACGTCGACGGGCCTGGTTCTTCGTACCGCGAAGAATTTCTCGATATGGTTCGCCAGGTCGAAAAACTTCAGAAGTAAGCTGGCAAGGCAGTTAACCACCGGCACATGCCCAGGCGATTTCGCTTGGGCATGTTGCGTTTCGAAGGCACTCCCTACCCATCGTTCAATTCTTCAAGTTCCGAAGCTACAATCGAAACGCCTCACATCTTAATCACGGACCAAGGAATGTTCCTCCATGACCGATTCCACCCACGTCGTCGAATCCTCGCCCAATGCCGATACGATGCAGTTGATCGATCTAGTGGCAAGCGAGGCGGCAGAAATTTTAGGGGTGTCGCTCAGTGATCCGCCGCCAGTTATTCTCGCCGCCGTGAATGGGTGCATTCGTGATCTTCAACAAAGGGGAGGACCATCGCTAGATGGGGGCGAGGATATCGTCATGCTGCTGGGAAGCCTGTGGGGTGCTCAGGTCGTCAACGGCATGTCCTGGCAGTGGGCCAATATCGATATCAACGATCAAGAACCGCCCTTTAGCGCGATCGGCGTTGTTTCTCCTTCGCGCGAGATGGTGATCTACCCATTCAACTTCGTCGCATCTTGCCTGGAGAAAGACCTCCCCTCGACGATCTTGCTTGCGTACAACATGCTCAGCGAGAAAGCCGATTCGCTGGTATTTGAACCCCATGCATATGAAAACGTGATGAGCCACGTCCATCATATCGTCCCGCCTGAGTAAGCTTGGGACGCGCGGCACAGGTTCA
Organism: Bremerella alba; assembly: GCF_013618625.1. Taxonomy (NCBI): domain Bacteria; kingdom Pseudomonadati; phylum Planctomycetota; class Planctomycetia; order Pirellulales; family Pirellulaceae; genus Bremerella; species Bremerella alba. The sequence continues at coordinate 647,246 of NZ_JABRWO010000001.1, forward strand.
CGATACAGATGAAAAACGCCCGGCCCGCAAGCCAGGCGTTTTTAGTCATTCAATCTTTTGGAAGCGTCGCGATTACTTCTTCACGCGTTCCACGTACGAACCATCGCGGGTGTCGACCCGGATGATATCTCCTTGGTTCACAAACGCCGGGACCTGAAGCTCTGCGCCCGTTTCAATGGTCGCTGGCTTGGTCACGTTGGTGGCCGTGTTGCCTTTGGCACCAGGCTCGCAATAGGTGACTTCCATTTCGACTTGGGTCGGAGGAGTCATGTCCAACGGGTTGCCGTTGAACAGAGTCATCATGCATTTCATGCCGTCTTTGAGGAACTTCCAACCGTCACCCATGGCGTCGGCATCGAGTTCGTACTGCTCGAACGACTCGTTGTCCATGAAGACCCACGTGTCGGCTTGCTTGTAAAGGAACTGCACGTCGGTTTCCTCGACGTCCGCCGATTCCAGCGTTTCACCACCGCGGTAAGTACGGTCCAAGTTGCTTCCGCGGATCAGGTTTTTGAGTTTGCACTTGTACAATGCATTTCCCTTGCCCGGCTTCACGAAGTTGCACTCGGACATGACGTAGGGCTCGCCGTCGATCTGGACCTTCAAACCTTTACGAAAATCGCTGGTACTGTATTGCACGTGGGAACTCGCTGAAAAAAGATATCCGTCGTCTATCCAAGGGTTCAGGGCATCTACCGCCCCTAGCCATTTCGGTAAAATGGAAAGATGAACATTGTAACTACCGATTCGCAATCTGCGAGTAGCAATTGTATCGCGAACCCCGCCACGTCGCCTAGCGAGGGTTGGAAAGCATCGATGCGCGGTGCTTTTCGCCGCCTGGACGCGCTGGCCGACTACCTTCAGCTGCCCAAAAACAGCTGGCAAACCGGTCTGGCAGCCATCGACGACTTCCCGCTGTTCGTCCCCCGCGAGTTCGCCGCCAAGATGCGTCCCGGCGATCTTGCCGATCCGCTGCTACGCCAAGTGCTTCCAGTCGAGCAGGAAACCATTACTACCAAAGGCTTTACGTCGAACCCCGTCGGCGACGACGAAGCCACGCTCACGCCTGGGCTGCTGCAAAAGTACCACGGCAGGGCCCTGATGGTGACCACCGGGGCCTGTGCGGTGCATTGCCGATATTGCTTCCGGCGGCATTTCCCATATGGGGAAGGCCCCAAGGGCATCGATGCCTGGAACTCGGCCTTAAAGGCGATCGGCCAGGACAAAACGCTTCACGAAATCTTGTTATCTGGCGGCGATCCGCTGACCCTCACCGATGGCATTCTGGGACAATTGGCCGAAAAAATCGCTGCGGTGCAGCACATTCGAAGACTTCGCGTCCACACGCGGCTGCCGATGATGATCCCCAGCCGGGTGAACGAGCCGTTTTTGGCCTGGCTGACCGGCACGCGGCTGAAGCCGTTTGTCGTCATCCATGCGAACCATCCGAATGAGCTGGGCGAGGATGTCGCTGCAGCATTGGGTCGGCTGGTCGAAGCCAAGGTTCCGCTGCTCAATCAAAGTGTGCTCCTTCAAGGGGTGAACGACGACGCCGAGACGCTAATCGAACTGTCGGAAAAACTGCTTGACTTGAATGTGATGCCGTATTACCTGCACCAGTTAGACCGCGTGCAAGGCGCAGCCCACTTCGAGGTCCCGCGTAGCCGCGGACTTCAAATTCTGGAAACGATGCGTGGTCGCTTGCCAGGTTATGCAGTGCCGCGCTATGTCGAGGAAATCGCCGGCGATACGAGTAAGCGGGTAATCGTTTGATTTTCCGATGAGTAAACACACGCCCAAGAAGACTTGGGACGTGGCACACGATTCCTGGAAAACGAAGGGAATTCCTGCTGGTGTTTCGATGCTGCCGGTCAACAAAAAAAGGCCCGAGCCTATCGCATTGGATAGACTCGGGCCCCTCGTGTTTCAGCAGTAAGTCGGTGCTTACTCTGGTGCTGGCTCGGCCAATAATTTTTTGATCTCTTCTTCCAATGCTTTGGCTCGCGATTCACTGATGCCGCCGCTGACCTTGTGGATCTTGCCATCGCGGCCGATCAGCACGAAGTGCGGAATGGCGGAAACCGCGTAGTAGCTATAGAACTCGTCGGGGTCCGCGACCAACGCCGTCGGATGCTTCAGTTCAAACTCAGCCGTAAACTTGTCCAGCATGGCTTGCTCTTGAGCCGGCGGAACTTCACCTTCTGCTTGCCCAGGGCCTTCGGCACCTTCGGGCCAATCGAAATTGAAATAGCGAGTGATACCTATAATCTGCAGGCCCTCGTCACCGTACTTCTCTTGCCATTCGACCAGATGCGGAAAACTGGCAACGCAGGGACCACACCAAACGGCCCAAAAGTCGAGCAGGATCACTTTGCCTTTTAGCTCTTCAGAAGTGAAACCATCGCCGTTAACCCAGGCCTCGGCGTCGATCGGCTTCATCGGCTCGCCCACAATCTTCTCGTACGCTTTCAAACGCTCGATCTCTTGGGCTGCCGACTGCAGGACCACGGCGGCCTTCTGATAGGCGATTTTCACTTCCGACGCTTCGGCGTTCTCGGCACTGGAGACAATAAAATCCGCTTCCGTCTCGACCTGCGATTCCATCTTCTCGATATTGCCAACCAGGTCTTCCGAGAGCACCATGCCAATCTTGGTTGCGTACAAGCTGATCGCTTCCACGTCGTTAGGGCTGTCGGTCACTTTCGCTTTGACTTCGTCTAAGGTGAGCCCCTTGGCGAGCAAGCGAAACTCGAACATCTCGAGCGAGCGGTCGATACTGTTGAGTAGGCCAGCGGCTTGTTCGTTTTCGCCAGGGTCGACGTTAGCCAAACTTTCGCGGATGCCGTCGATATGTGTCTGAGCAACATCGCCGGCCTGGGACATCTCTTTCATCAAGGCCTCGAAATTGGCATTGGCGAAGTCCATCAGCGGTTGGGTGTTGGTCGAGTCATCGATGAAGGTCTGCAGGCTATCCTTGGCGAGCACTTCTCCCTTGGGGGCATCGGCGCTAGATTGAGGATTGTCTTCGGCGGCACGGCCACATGCCATGAACGAAAACAGCGACAAGACGATACATGTGGATAATACGGTTCGTTTCATCAACATTTAGGTTCCCAGAAAATCAGAGAGATTTTGGCGTGCGAAAAGTGGGGAGGTGAACGGGTCCGACAGGCAAGTGTCGGTCCCGCGTCGCTGGGCGACAAAAAGCGGGACAGTGTATTATGGGCCGTCAGAGGGTAGAAGAAAGATGTCTACCCTGGAATCCATTGGCAGATTTACACCGAACCACCCGACCGGCGATGGTAAGACTGGGTTGGGTTAGTCGGCCAATTTTTTCAGTGCTTCATCGATCAGTGCCTGGATGTCGAGATGCCCAGAATCGATACTGTCCATGATGGAATCGACCTGCGTTTCGGCCTCGTAATCCTGGACTTCGGCAAGGATGTGGTTAATTTCCACGTCCGAGTAGTTCTGACCTCGCAGATATTCACGAAGTTCCGGGTATTTGTCGTTCTCGGTCATCAATATCCCCCGTCGTCGCCCCTTCTCGTCTGCGCAAACCATTGGCAGACCATTGCTGTTAGAAATTCTCGATTTCGCTGCGGCCACGTGGTAAGTTAGAGCAAGCACTCCTCCTTTCCACTCCCCAATCTTACCCCACAAATCATGATGATCGAAATTTCTATTCCGGCTGTTCGCTTTTGCTGGACTCTTTTTCTCGTACTCTTCATCGTTCCTGCGGCCCTACAAGCGGACGAATCGGCCTGGAAACCGCTTCTGCAGGGCAGTCCCAGTGACTGGCCTGCCTGGCGTGGCCCAGAAGGAATCGGCTTCAGCCCGGCCACCACCGCACCGACTAAATGGGGCGAACAAGAGAACGTGGCCTGGAAGACTCCGCTGGGTGGCTGGGGCGATTCGACCCCGGCGATCGTGGGCGATCACGTCTTTGTCACGCTGCAGAACGAAGCCAACGAGCTGCGTCTGGTGCGACTCGATGCCAAAACCGGCCAGATCGAACTGAACATCCTGGTCGATCAAGCCGAAACGCCCAGAAAGGCCCCCAAGCGTAAAACGCAGAAGTTTCACAATCTGCACAACCTGGCCAGTCCCTCGCCGGTAGTCAGCGGCGAGCATGTCGTCGTGCACTTCGGCAATGGTTTGCTGGCGACCTACAACCTCGATGGCGAAGAGCTGTGGCGTCATAACCTGCAAGAAGAGTACGGAACCTATTCAATCTGGTGGGGTCACGCGAACAGCCCTGTGGTTTTCGACGGCCTGGTGATCTCGGTCTGCATGCAAGACTCGCTGTCCGATCTGCAAGACGAACCGGCCAAAAGCTACCTGATCGCCCACGACCTGAAGACCGGCGAAAAGAAGTGGATGACGCTACGCATGACCGGTGCCCCGGCTGAAGAGGCCGACGCCTACACGACCCCACTGCTGCTGAAAAAAGATGACCAGGTGCAAATGGTCGTTATGGGTGGTAACACGCTCGATGCTTACAATCCGCTGACCGGCAAGCGGCTGTGGAATTTGCCAGGTTTGGTCGGCGGCCGTACGGTGACCGGCCCGATTTCAGCTGAAGGAAAGATCTTCACTACCCGTGGCATGCGGAAGCCGCTGTTGTCGGTGAAGCTGGACGGCAACCAGGGGGAACTGACCGAAGACGCGATTGTGTGGGAAATCGAAAAGTCGACGCCTGATACCCCTTCGCCTGTGTATGCCAACGGCATGCTCTTCACGGTGACCGACGATGGCATTGCCCACTGCTACCGCACGCAAGATGGCGAACTGCTGTGGCGTGAACGCTTAGGCGGCAACTTCAAAGCTTCCCCAATTGTCGCTGGCGGCAACGTCTATTACACGAACATCGACGGCAACTGCAAGGTCGTCGCCGCGAAGGACATGTTCGAGCTGGTTAGCGAAAACGAAGTCAAAGACACAACGATCGCATCGCCGGCCATCGCCGGCGGCAAGCTGTTTTTGCGTGGGAAAGAGCATCTGTACTGCATCGAGAAGTGAGTCAGGCCGCGCGTTGCTCGCACTACTTCTTCTCGGTCCGTTTGATCTGAACCTGAATTGTGCCTAGGTTGTCGCCGAGTTGATCGGGGCTTTCGTTCACTTTCAGAAACAACACGCAAGGGCCTTCGGGATAGAGGGAAGTCCCCAGACCCACTTCGTTGGTTTGGGCCAGTGGCGTGATGGCCCCGCCTCGCCAAGGCTCGGCTCGCAAGGATCCGACGAGCTGGCCTAGCGGTTTTCCTTTCCAATAGTGGATGGTCACACCGTTGGGCTCGCACATCCATGGTTGGCCGTCGTTGCGGATGACATACTCGCCGTTAGCGGTGACCTCGAAGTGGGAATCGGTATCGAGCAGAATGCCGGTCGATTGCCAGCCGCGGTCGGTACTGATTTCGGCGGTCATCACTTCGCCGCTGAAGGGAACCGGCTCGCGGTACTCGACTTCGTTGCGCTGCCAGTTGTAGCCATATTCGGCATTGGTGACGAACAACTCCCAAGATTCGGCGAGCTGGGGAATCACGTCTCCCAGTTCGCTCATGAGTCTTTCGCTAAAACCGCCGGTCAGACGTGCCTGGGTGACCATGTCGCGAAACGATTCCTGCGACAGGCTGTGATTGTCTAAAAAGGCACATGCGCCCCAACACCACGCGTAGGGCCGGGTCTGGAGGAACTCTTTCTGGGACGTCCCCATGATGCGGGTCAGCGATAGGGCGCTACCACCGCTGACTTCGTCTTGAATGATCTTGATGCGTCCCCACATGGGGGTCGCTTCTTTGGATGCCGGCATCACGCGGGTTTCCAGCTGGCCGTTTACCCAGCGATGGGTACCGAAGTGCTCGGCCATACCTTCCATGTACCAGGGAGGTCCTGCCCCGCCTAACAGGTTGAACATGAACGCGTGCGTACCCTCGTGAATTAAGAGATGGCGGCGATAGTAATCGCTGGGCTGATCCAACAGCCAGATGGCGTCTCCTTGGTAATAGCCGTGCAGAAACTCAGGTAACGTCTCGGGAAAGAGGCCCGCTTCGCGGAAGGTCCGCTTGTTGGACATCAGCACGGCTTTGATCTTCCAGTCGTCGTTGGCGACTGGATCGACGCGGAAGTACTCGCACCACTGCAGATAGGCTGCGTCGAAGACCATCGGAAGTTCGTCGATCTCCGGCGAAGACGGCAAGTCGGTATACAGCGTGACGTGCTTCCCTTCGAGGGTGCGAATACCGTGGGCCTCGATTTGGGCTGGGTCGACTTCAAATTGAACTTCCGGTTCAACGCGGCCGACCTTCAACCGCTCGCGAAGCCCCGCCCCGCTGAAGAAGCTATCCCCCAACGCGTCAGCACCATCGGACGAGGGCTTACTGAAGGTCGTCTCGCCCGAGCGCATTTTGGGTGGTGGCGTTTTCTGCTTGGATGGCTGCTGCTTGGGAGGCTGGGCCTGGGCAGTTTCCGCAGGTGGTGGCGTAGTGGTAGGCTTGGCCGTCGGTTCGGACGAACCGCAGCCTGGCAGTAAAAATGCACCAACGATGATTGCAACGAAGAATCGAACCATGGGCCGCCTTTGGCCGAAGAGAAGACAAACAAACCATTTGGTGGTATTTTAGACGAAAAGTGATTTCACGTCTTTGTTCATGTTGCGATCCATGCAGGACCATACGTCCCCCGGAAAATCTGGTTTACCCAAAGCTCACGCCGCTTGTGCCCTGGTTTGCTTTGCTGGCGCCCTAGTGACAGGGCTCGACTGGCCTACACCGGCCCCACAGCATGCGGCGGTGATGATGCCGGCGCTGGTAATATGGGGCATTGCGGTACTTTATCAATTCTTGCTGGCGGCAGGTCATCTGCGAACGTCGATCTTGGATCATCAGCACCTGTTCAGCAGTAGCCATTACGAACGCCAGTCTGACCTGGGCTGGATTGTCGCCAACGTCGTGGTGCTGGTCGTTGTTGCTTTGTTTTATGTCCAGCGGTCGAATTCCATTCCCATTCTCACCGGCCAGACGACCACACTGGTCGCGCTGTTGGTCACGAGTCTCGTTTCTCTGGCCATTTGGAGCATTCGCTGGAAATTAACCCCTCGCAAGCCGAAAGCCGCTTCTTGAAATGCTTGTTCCTGCCCGGCGAAGCTGCCTGTCTTTACTCGTCCTTTCCCTTTGGATGGGCCTGACCGCGACCGCTTGCCGACCTGCGGCGCAGCAGGAGGTTGTCGTCTACACGGCGCTCGATCAGGAGTTCTCGGAGAGCCACTTCGATACCTTTCACAAGCAAACAGGCGTGGAGGTCGTCGCCAAGTACGATACCGAGGCCAACAAGACCGTCGGCCTGACCGAGGCGTTGCTGGCCGAGAAAGATCGTCCGCGATGCGATGTCTTCTGGAACAACGAGATCCTCAACACCTTGCGGCTGCAGAAAGCGGGCCTTCTCGCTGCGTATCAGCCCAAGCACCAGGACCAGTACCCTGCGTCGTTCCGTTCGGCCAACGGCTTCTGGTTTGGCTTCGCGGCTCGGGCACGCATTCTGCTTGTGAATACCGACCTTCTCGCCGAAGGAAAACGGCCCACGTCGGTCTTTGATCTTGCAGATGAAAAGTGGAAAGACCAAGGAGGCTACGCCAAGCCGATGTTCGGCACGACGGCCACCCATGCGGCTGTCTTGTTTGCAGAACTGGGGGAAGATCGCGCCAAGGAGTTCTTCACGCAGCTGCAGAGTTACGCCAAGATGCTGCCAGGCAACAAGCAAGTCGCTCAGGCAGTTTCCCGTGGCGAAATCGCTTTCGGCCTGACCGACACGGACGATGCGATGGTCGAAATTCAATCGGGGCGGCCGGTCACGATCGTATATCCCGATCAAGCAGACGACGGGCTCGGAACGCTCTTCATTCCCAACACGTTGGCCATCATCCAAGGTGGCCCCAACCCCGAGGCCGCCCGGCAGCTGGTCGATACGCTACTTTCAGCCGAAGTGGAAACCACGTTGGCGCGTGGGCCCAGCGCCCAGATCCCCTTGAACACGCAATTGGATATCCCACTTCAGGTCGAGTCCCCCAAGACCATTCGGGCGATGGAGGTCGACTGGGAAGCCTCGGTCGACCAATGGGATAATGCCGCCGAGTTTTTGCGTGAGAAGATCTTAACGAACTAGAGTGCCCGGCGGTGGCGACGACGAGGCGTCTTCTTGGGTGGCTCTTTCTTCTCTTCTTCGGCTTCCTTCTGCGCACCGTCCACATCGCGAGCGTGGGTCGGTCCGGTTTGTACCGACGTTTTGACGTACGGATCGAAACCTTCGATTTCGTCGCGAATGAGCAGCTTATCGATCCGAATTTCGATCCGCGTTAGCTGGTTGCCTTCCTCAGGGGTAACAAAGGTGTAAGCGACCCCTTCCTTGCCCATTCGACCGGTACGGCCTACGCGGTGGACGTAGTCATCGGAGTATTCCGGCACGTCATAGTTCACAATCAGCGTCACGTCCGAGATATCGATCCCGCGGCCCACCACGTCGGTGGCGATTAAGATGCGATACTTGTTGGCTTTAAAATCGCTGATGGTGCGGTTTCGGGCGCCTTGCTGCAAGTCACCGTGGATGCAGCGGACCATCTTGGTCTTTTTCTGCAGGCGTTGGAAAAGCTTTTCCGTGCCGCGTTTGGTGCGGCAGAAGACGATGCACTTGGTGGGCTGCTCGCGGCGAAGCAGCCGGACCAGCAGTTCCATCTTCTTGGGCCCATCGACGGTAAAGTAATGCTGCTCGATCGTGTCGGCCGAGATGTTTGTCGGTGAGAAGTCGACCTTCACCGGATCGTGCATGTAACGCGTGGCCAGACGTTCGATCGGAGGTGGCACGGTAGCACTAAGCAGCATCGTCTGGCGATCTTCGGGACAGCGCCGCAAGATCTTCTCGATGTCGGGCCGAAAACCGATATCGAGCATTCGATCGGCTTCGTCCAGCACGACCACGCTCAGGTTATCGAACGAGAGCGATTTCCGGGTCATATGATCGATGACTCGGCCTGGGGTTCCGACCACGATATCAGGGTTTCGCTTGAGCTTGTCCATTTGCCCTTTGATGGGCTTGCCGCCATAAATAGCGACCGTTTGAATGCTCATCCCTTTGGAAAGCTTGGCGATCTCGTCACGTACCTGGACGGCCAATTCACGGGTAGGCACCAGGATGAGCGCGTGCGGCCCTTTTCCGGAAGGGAGCGTTTCAATGATGGGGATACCAAACGCGGCCGTCTTGCCGGTACCGGTCCGGGCCTGACCGAGGATATCTTTCCCTTCTAAGGCCAGCGGAATGACCCCGGCTTGAATCGGCGAGGGGACCTCGTAACGGGCCTCTTTTAGCGCCGCGAGCATCTTTTCGGACAGATCGAGGTCGGTGAATCGTTTTTCGGGGGATTCTTCAGTGGTCGACAAGGCTCAGACCGTTTCTGGATAGGACGTCTAAGGAGGAGCAAGACGTCGTTGGTGTCGTCGGCGGTTTCTATCGCAGGTCCTAACCGACTGAGCATGGCTACCACTTGTCAGCCCCAAGGGGGCGACCGCTAATTGATAACGATCGCTCCATCGGGGCCGGCACCGGGTGATGCTATGCCGCTGGTTGGGAACAATAAGCTGCTGCTACCGCATGCTCTGCATTAAAACAATAAGCCCTAACGATAATGTACAAACGGCGATAGGACAATCGAGCGTGCCCCTCAGAAGTTCCGTATGCGCAAACAAATAGGCCGAACCTCTAGCTCGTAGGAAGATCCTACGGGACAAAGGTCCGGCCTTTCTCGTCGTTATATGCCAGGCCACCTCGGGGGGGACCTCGTCGAAAAAAACCAGATCGGCCGAGTAAGGACCTCGGCCGTCAGCCGTTAGGTGGCCGGAGTTGCCGGAGCAGCGGCAGTCTTCTTAGTGGTTCTTTTCTTAGCAGCTTTTTTAGGCGAAGCGGCTTTCTTAGGTGCTGCGGTCTTCTTGGCGGCCTTCTTAGGCGAAGCTTTCTTCGCGGCAGCCTTCTTTACCGTCTTCTTCGCGGCCTTCTTGGGGGAGGCCTTCTTGGCAGCAGCTTTTTTGACCGTCTTCTTAGCAGCCTTCTTAGGCGAAGCCTTTTTGGTGGTTGCTTTCTTGGCGGTCTTCTTCGGTGCAGCTTTCTTCTTGGTTGCCATCGTTAAGTGGGCTCCTCAAGATTCTATGCCCGGGGTTTTTATAGAAAGAACTTTCGGGGCATCACAAAAGTCCTCTCGAATCTGCTTAGGCAGCTATGCCGAACTCTCGCACGCATGCAAGAGATTGAACATCCATTTTCATCCGTCCGAATGCATGGCAGATTCGATTGGGACCATGGCGATCAGGTCGCTGTATCCCTTTTCGACTCGGCATCCTCGCGGGATTTTTCAAGCCGGAGTTTTTCAGTATGTCATCGCTTCAACGCGTCACCAAACTGCCTAAACGACGTGAGGCAATGACAGAAAAACTACATCTCGCAAATTGAATCAACTTTGCCTTTCTTTCGTCAAGGTGAATTATCGAACCTCGAATCGAAATTGTTCAGAAAAACTTCATCACCCATGGCACACTTCCTGGAAATACTTGCCTATCACCTTCGCGCGCTGATCCGATGCGAACCACCGCATCCTGCGTTGATGGTGGTCGCGACAGGACGCGTTGCCCTTTAAACTAGTAGATGGACCAGGTTGTTGTCCGCCGTTCATCTATGCGAAAGTGAAGTCCATGTCGGATCGATTGAATGCCGTCCTCAGTGGCTGGCTGGAAGGAGATCAAACACTCGAAGGATTGGTCGCCCATAAGGAAGCGTTGCTCTGGATCCTGAGCGCCGAAGAGCTAGAACTCTCGGGTATTTTGCGGTTTTTAGAGGCCGTGCCGCCTGAGATTACCGACGCTCAAAGGCGTTTTCTCGATCGCGTTTTGAACCTCCTGGCGATCCGCTTGCGCGACGTCGAAGACCTCGAAGCGGACGATCTCAATCGCATCGCCGCCGCCTATCGCAAGTGGGGCACGCCGCATCGCATGGGGCATCTACTGCTCGCGTTGTTATCGGCTACCGGCAGCGAGGCGTCGCTCGAAAGGTTCGCTGAGTTGATCGTTGAACAACCACCTTCCAATTCCAACGCTGCGGCAATTGCCTTTGTTCCCCTTTTGCGCCAAGACGATCTGCCGACCGAGACACTTTTTCCAAAATTGTTGGAAGCGCTGTCGCATCTCTCGGTCGCCTCGTTGGTGTTGGACCTGGCCAACTACGTCACCCGGCAAGGCATGGTCGACAAGCACCCAGCATCCGACCGCGTCGATGCGTTGGGCGAACTATTCTCGGGTTTGATCGCGCGGCTTTCCAAGTTTGAAGCCGAGCCGCCCAAAGATGCCAAAGACTTCGCCGCCGCTAAGGTAGCCGTCACCGAGGCAACCTCCATTGCATTGGCCATCTGCGATGCATTTGCCCTCATCGGCGATGACAAGGCCGTCGGTAAACTCAAGACAGCACTGGACTTAAAACATAGAAAACTTCGCGCGGACGCCGCCATTGCCTTGGCCAAACTGGGCAACGAAGAAGGCAAAGAGCTGCTGATCGAGTTGGCCGGAGAGCCTGTCTGCCGGCCCCGCGTGCTGGTCGTGGCGGAAGAACTGGACATGCTCGCAAAGATTCCGTCCGAGCATCAAACCGAGCAAGCCCAAGTCGAAGGAGAGCTCGCCGCGTGGTTGGCGATGGATACGCAGTTCGGCATGCCGCCGCATGAGGTACAGCAGGTCGATAGCCGCACGCTCGGCTGGCCTGGGTTTGAACAGGCTCAGCAATGTCACTTGATTCAGTACGCCTATCACATGCCTGGCGGAACATTTCAAAGCGTGGGCATTGTGGGACCAGTGATCCAAAGCTTCGCGGTCGATCTGGGCTCGCTCCCACTGCCGGACATCTACGCGGCATTTGCCGGCTGGCAGGCCGATCATCCGGAAGTCTTCGAGGTCGAGCCAGATAAGTGGCAGCCCAATCAACACGAACTGGCCAACAGTTTGCTGCAGCGTGTGGCCAGCGAAGGCTACGAAACGCCCCAACCGGCCATGCTAGGCTTCTTCTTCGGTGATGTGCGGCTGATAGCGGCCACCCGGCGTGACGGCCAGCCTGGTACAGCCATCGCAGACCTCCGCAACACGACCTTCTACCCTGCCGGAGAAAGCCGACACCCCATCAGCCCCCGCGAAGCGTACTACATCCACGCTGGCCGCGAATATTTACAGGCTTTTAACAAAGATCGACCTGAGTGGGTCTCGCTGCACGAGAGCTTGGGGGACAAGGAAGAAGCCGAGTAGGGTCCTCTTTGCAGTCGCGGCAGTACTTTTCTCTGGTCCCCTCGCCCCTGCGGGGAGAGGGTTTGGGGCGAACCCGGTACCTGCTTCTTCAACCCTCACTTGTTCCCTCTCCCTTGGGAAGGGAGAGGGAACAAGATGATCTAGCTCGTCACCTTCTTGATGCCTTCACAGAGGCGGTCGACGTTGGCTTCGCTGATGCCAGCCACGTTGATGCGACCGGAACCGACGATGTAAATGCTCATCTCGCTGCGGAGTTGGTCGACCTGCATCTGGTTTAGGCCTGAGAAGCTGAACATGCCGTTCTGCTGCTGGATGAAGGAAAAATCCTGGTCGATGCCGCAGGCCGAGATCTTGTCGACAAACAGCTTGCGAATGCCGTTGATGCGATTACGCATGTGGGCCAGCTCTTCTTCCCACATCGTGCGGAGCGAATCGTCGGTGAGAACCGTCTCGACAACCGCAGCACCATGCGTGGGCGGGTTCGAGTAGTTCGAGCGGATCACCTTCTTCATCTGGCTCAGCACTGCGATAGCTTCCGCCTGGCCAGGGGCAACCGCCGTCAAGGCACCTACACGTTCGTTATACAAGCCGAAATTCTTGCTAAAACTGCTGCAGATGAGCATCTCTTGCCCAGACCGGGCAATCTCGCGGAGGCCGGATGCGTCTTCGCTGAGACCTTCGCCGAAGCCTTGGTAGGCGAAGTCCAGCAGCGGCAGTAGTTCTTTTTCCTGGATCAGGTCGGCGATTGTTTTCCACTGCTGGGGCGTCGGATCGATGCCGGTCGGGTTGTGGCAGCAGCCATGCAGCAGGACCACGTCTCCCTTGTCGGCCCCCTTCAAAGCGCTGAGCATGCCGTCGAAATCGAGACCATTGGTCGCCTTGTTGAAGTAGGCATACGTTTTCAACGGAACGCCAGCGGCCGTGAAGATATTGGGGTGGTTAGGCCAGGTAGGTTGGCTGAGCCACAACGACGCACCGGGGAAGTTGGCCGCAATGAAGTCGCCGGCCACACGCAGCGCACCGGTACCGCCGGGCGTTTGCACGGTGACCGCACGATTGGTGGTGACCACTTCATGCTCGGTGCCAAAGAGCAACGATCGGACGGCGCTGTTGTAGCTGGCCCGACCATCGATTGGCAGGTAGCTTTTGGTGCTCTCCGTCTCCAGCAAGCGTTTCTCGGCTTCCTTCACGCACTTAAGGACCGGCGTTCCCCCTTTTTCGTCTTTGTAAACGCCCACGCTCAGGTTGATCTTTTCGGGGCTTGGATCGTTGCGGAAGGCTTCATTAAGACCCAAGATTGCGTCAGGGGGAGCCGTTTCGACGTGCTGGAACATACTCTTCCATGGGGTAAAAGGGGCAGAAGCAACCAAACGCGTTCATTTTACGAGATGCCAGGGCCGTCTAAAAGTTCGCCAAGGCGTCCGAAAAGTACCAAACATGAAAAAATGCAGCCGATTCTTCGCCGACCTGCCCCTTTAACGGGGTGAATTTCCAGCCCAAACCGATCATAATGGTAAGCTTCACCCTTCCTCGCGATGCCTGCCTGGTTTGTTCCCTCCTGAATTTGTGGAACTGGTCGTAGCGAATCAACGAGCCCATGCGGCCCGATGACGCTCCATTATTGCCAGGTCATTCATAGGCAGCGCGAAGAATTGATTATTTGCCTCTCGATTGGAAAGAAACTCAAAGATGGCAGGCTCGCGCACCGGGATCTGGCTGATTGGCGCTAAAGGCGGCGTCGCCACCACCACCATTGTTGGACTGCTCGCGCTGAAGAAGGGCCTGACCGAGAACGTCGGCCTGGTCAGCGAACTAAAGCAGTTTGATCATTTGGATTTGGCCGACTGGAATAACATCGTCATCGGCGGCCACGATATTCGCGACGTCAGCTTGCTCGACGAAGCCTACAAGATGGTCTTCGAGAGCCGGGCCATCGACGGCCGGCTGGTTGAAAAGCTCAAGGACGACCTGACCTCGCTCGATGCCAACATTCACGACGGCACGCTATATAACGCCGGCAAGAAGATCACCGAGTTCGCCCACGCCAAGTTGCAAGCACTTCAAGAAACGCCTCGCGAAGCGGTTGATCGTTTGAAGGGGCATATCGCCGACTTTGCAAAAGCCAACAGCCTGGACAATGTGGTTGTGGTGAACGTCTCTTCGACCGAGCCCTCGGTCGATGGCGAGTTGTTCCCGAAGACCTGGAAAGAGCTTGAGTCGCAGCTATCGACCAGCGATTGCAAGCTGCCAGCCAGTTCGCTGTATGGCATTATGGCGCTGGAACTCGGTTACCCGTTCATCAACTTCACGCCATCGCTGGGCACGGCGATTGATGCCCTGGACGACCTGGCCAAGTCGAACAGTACCTGTCACATGGGGCACGACGGCAAGACAGGCGAAACGCTCCTGAAAAGCACGCTCGCCCCCATGTTTGCTAACCGTAACTTCAAAGTGATGAGTTGGGTCGGGCACAACATCTTTGGCAACATGGACGCCAAGGTGCTAGACGATCCAGAGAACAAGAAGACCAAAGCGGTCAGCAAAGATCGCCTGCTCAGCAAGATCTTCGGCTACACGCCGCAAACGCTAGTCACCATCGAAAACATCGACAGCATGGGAGACTGGAAGACGGCCTGGGATCACATCCACTTCCAAGGCTTTTTGGGCACGCCGATGGTCATGCAGTTCATCTGGCAAGGAGCCGACTCACTGCTGGCCGCCCCGTTGGTGATCGACCTGGCCCGCTTCGGCGACTTGGCCAAACGCCAGGGATGCACCGGCCTGCAACCGCAACTCTCGTGCTTCTTCAAGTCGCCACTGGGGACCGAAGAAAACGACTTCGCCAAGCAGTTTCAGATGCTCGAAGCATGGACGGAGTCGATTAAGAGCTAACGACTCTAAAGCCCTGTAAGGGCGGTAGATAATAGCCAGGGGCGCGAAGCCCCTGGTAGAGAACTTAAGAACTTAGTACCAATCTTTTGAGGGTGAATGCCGCATTTGGTGCGATTCGCTGCACTGCTCGCCCCCTTCGTGGAATCTCTGGTACGAGACCTCCTCGACCTTGGGTTCCTCTTTCATTTCTGGTTCGCCTGTGGGACGGGTTAGCTGGTAGATGCCCCAAATCGACATCAGGCTTAATAGCACCACCAGCAAGGCGTCGGGCTCGATGATCGAGTACTTCTTTTCGGCCCGGTACAGGATGCCCATTGTCGCTACGCACGTCAGCAGAATAACCGCCACGCCTGTCATCGCGTGCACTGGGCTGGCATCGGCCAGCAGCGAGCCTTGGGTGTAGATCGCATCGACCGGCAGAAGGATCGCAATGTTAAACGTGTTGCTGCCAAGGATGTTGCCGATTGCCATATCGGCCGCGCCAATACGAACCGCCACAATCGTGGTGACGAACTCAGGCAGGCTGGTCGTAAGCGCGAGCAGCGTGCTGCCGATAAACGTTCCGCCCAGGCCGGTAATTTCCGCAATGCGATCGGCCGTCGGTGCGAGATAAGCAGCCGCGATGAAAATGACGACGGTCGTGGCCAGATAAATGCCAATCGCCACGGCCAACGACATTCCCTGCTTAGCCGGTTCTTCCTCGGGGCTCTGCTTCTCCTCCTCCAGCTTTGCAGCCATATGCTGATCGAGATAGATCAGTCGGATCGAGAAGAGATAAAACACGCCGCACGCGATCGTCCCGATGCCCATATGCCAGAAATGGAGCGGAATGCCTACGCCGTCGCGTTCCAGCAAAAGGAACAGCACCACGATGGCGATCAGCGCCATACTGACCATCGCCGACAAGGCATGGGCCGATGAAACGGACGAAAACATCCGGGCCTTCGAGTGAAAGATTAAGTCGACGATTCCCAGAATCAGAAGATTAAATAGCGAACTTCCCAGCACGTTGCCCAGCGCCAAGTCGACCCCCTGGGTGCTATCGGGCAGACGAACCGCGTTGATATTGATTGCAAACTCCGGCAAACTGGTTGCCGCCGCTAACAGCACCAGGCCGGCCAGCGAGGCCCCCATGCCTGACTTCTCGCCAATCACATCGGCGGCCTTGGCCATGAAATTGCCTGCAAAGACAATGACGATGGCGAGTCCCAGAAAGATCAAGCTTAACGTTGCCAGTTCGCCGCCCATGGTTCTCTATTCATAAATGGGAAAGAAGGTATTAAAGGCCGCCTCACAAAAATCGCCAGGGTCGTTGAAGCGGCGATTCTGGTTCAATGCCGACAGCCTGGTCATCTGGTCTTTCGTCAAATCGAAGTCAAATATTGCCGAGTTTTCCTGCAAATGTTGTTCGGAACTCGCCTTGGGAATGACGATCGTCCCGCGCTGCACGGCCCATCGTAGCAAGACCTGACCAGGCGTCTTCTCAGTTTCATGCGCGATGCCTTGGACGATCTCGTGATCGATCAACGATTCGCTTTCGTCTGCCATTCCTAGTTGATAGTAAGAACTGGGGCCGAACGAAGAGAACGCAGTCACCGCGATATTTTCCTGGGCGCAGAAACGCAGCAGCTTTTCCTGCGCGAGTCGCGGATGCAGTTCCACCTGAAGCACGCTCGGGCGAATTTTTGCGTAGGAAAGCAAGTCCCGAATGAGCGACACACCGAAGTTGCAGATGCCGATATTCTTCGTCAGGCCGGCATCGACGAGGGACTCCATCGCCGTCCATGTTTCGCGAATCGGAACCGGCTCGGTCACCAGTCCTGGCTTCTCGGCCTTAGGGTCGTGAACCCACTCCGGCGGATAGCGATCTTCGAACGCCACGAACTTCAGCGCGATCGGGAAGTGAACCAGATACAAGTCGACATAATCGAGCCCCAGATCGCTCAGCGTTTTCTCGCACGCCGGCCGCACGTGCTCTTTCGCGTGGTAGGTGTTCCACAGCTTCGAGGTAATCCACAATTCTTCTCGCGTGGCGATTCCCTCGTTGATGATTTGCTGAATACCCTGGCCGACCTCTATTTCGTTTCCGTAATCACAGGCGCAATCGAAATGGCGATACCCGGCTTTGCCTGCGGCGACAATCACATCGGCGCAGTGTAACTTGTCGATCTTCCAAGTACCCAGTCCCAGCATGGGCATAGGGGAACCGGTATTAAGCGTCTGCGAGGTCATGGGGCCAGCCTAGAGGAAAGGATCGTTGAGCGTGGGCCACTATAACACAATCAAATGCCCCTGTCGGCGAAGATCGAAAGGGATTGTCAGGGTGGGATAACTTCTGCGGATGAACCCGCGAACTTCATCGAGAACTCGCACGACCCGCGTAACAATCCTTCGTTCGATTGCGACTTTGCCGGGAATTCGCACTCCGGCTTGCATCTTGGCGTTTTACGAGCCAAAATCGTAATATCTCGCCCAAATTGCCAAAACTCGGAGAGCGTCTCGCTCGAAGGGTGCGGCCCTTCCCGATGTCGATCCCATCGCCAAACGTCACACGACGAGGTAGCCCATGTTTTCCCGAATTGTTTTGTCCGCTTGCTTTGCTTTGGTAGGCCTCGCTTACGTCGCCCAGCCTGCGTATGCCGTTCCGTTCTTCTGGGAAGTCTTCAACGAGAAGGTCGTCCCGGCCGATCCGAAGGAAGAGCCAGCGAAGAAGTTTGCTGCGACGGCCACCGAATCGAAGTGCAACGTGTGCCACATCGACGGTCAAAGCAAGAAAGAACGCAACGCCTACGGGGCAGCGCTCGACGAGCTTCTCGACAAGGCTAAATTCAGTAAAGACCGCCTGGAAAAAGAGAAGGACAAAGCCACGGCAGAAGTGGTCGCCGCGCTCGAAAAAGTAAAGACCATGAAGGTCAACAAGGACGATGAAAAGTCCCCGACCTTCGCCGCGAACATCAGTGCTGGCAAATTGCCATTCGAGATCGCTAAAGCCGAGCCGAAACCAGAACCCGCCCCAGAACCCATGCCAGCGGAAACGACCAGCGACAAAGCTACGGGCCTGGTTCTCGATCAAGCGGCGCTCAACAAATTGAAAGCGGACATCCGAAAAGAAGTCAAAGCGGAACTCTCGACCGCACTTCGTAAAGACATGGCCAATGCGATCAAGACCCAGCTGAAGGTCATCGAGATCGTCGAAGCTCATCCCCTGGCCCCGGTAGACGACGCCACCGAAGAGGAAGCGATCAAGCAGATCGCGGCCCGTGGCGGCCGTGTTAACTTGCTGGCGCAAAACTCGGACGAGAAGGTCGTCTCGTTTCATCTGAGCGATAAGCCAATCGACGACAAGGCGTTGGCGTTAGTTCGCAAGCTGCGAAATGTGGTGGAGATCAATGCCCAGGGAACGGACATTACCGACGAAGGGGTCAAGCAGTTGGTCGGTTTGCCTAAACTTCAGCGCTTGAATCTGGCCAAAACAGGCGTGACCGACGCCGCACTCATTTACCTGGTGCCGCACACAGGCCTGCAATACCTGAATCTCTACGGCACGAAGGTCACCGACCAGGGAATTGATGTCTTGGCGAATGTGACCAGCCTGAAGAACCTTTATCTCTGGCAAACGGGCGCTTCGCAGAAAGGTGCCGACGAATTGGAATCGCAGCTGACGGGTCTGGAAGTGAACCTGGGCAGTTAGAGTTCTGATTTAAAACAATGGGTTGCTCAGAGATTTATCTCTGAGTCACCCGATAGGAAGAATACAGGTCCTTCGGTTGACGCATTAGCACGAACCCAACGTTGAAGACTAATCCTCTTCTGGATTCAACCGGGCGTAGGCTTCGTCGGCCCATGGGGAATCGGGGTTCAGCTCTAGGCATTTTTGCCAGTGGCTGGTCGCTTCGCGTTGTCGTCCCAGTTCGTCCAGGGTTCGGGCCAGGTGATAGTGGGCATCGCAGTAGCCGTCGTATACCTCGATCGCATCCCGTAAGGCCGAGACCGCTTCGACCAGCTGCCCTGTTTCGGCTAGCACGCAGCCGAGATTGGCCCTGGCTTCGATCATGTCAGGATCGAGTTCAATCGCAGTGTGATAACGCTCGACGGCCCCATCGAAGTGGCCGGCCCGGTAAAGCAACTCTGCCAGACGAAATGAACGCTCGGCGCTGGCCCCGCCGATTGTCAGCGAGGACCTCAGGCAGCGGATCGCTTCTTCTAACTGCTCGTCATCTTCGTAATCGGCGGCCCGGGTATCCCACTGCTCGGCGGTCTCTGGCTCGTCACTTCCAGGATCGACGATATTAAACACATCCGAAAAGTCGTCGTCGCGATCGAAATCGAAACGCATCTGGCCGCCTGGCTCGACAAGCCCTTCCCCCTGCCGCAGCAGAATGTCTCGGCCTTCGACCATCACCGAGAGCTGCACCAGAGGCCGTTGCACGTCGGGCAGATACTCGGAAATCGCCGAGAGCTGACGCTCGATCCGATCAGGGGACAAGCCTGAGGCCAGCATCGCGGCCAACTGTTTGGCCGTGGCGACTTCGCGGTAGTCAAAGTAGGGCAGGCTCCGAACCTGGCGGGCCGGGACAATCAGTCCGCGACGATGCCAGCGACGAATAATGGATTTAGAGACCCCCAACAGGTCCGATAGCATCGCAGGCGTATAAAGCCGATGCAGCTTTTGATGGGGTTCGATCAGCCCGAGCCACTGCCAGAGGGTCGTTTCGCTAATGAATTTTAGATCGCCAGCGGCCGCTTTATCTTGCAGCTCGACGGTAACGCCTTGATCGCCGAGACTGCTAAGATCATTCTCGCCAAAGACGATGACATCGACTCGCTGGTCGACTTTTTCACTGGGGGTAGCGTCGGCTTTACGCAAGGCCGTAAAGACCTCGCGCCGCGTCATTCCGGCCAGTTTGCCGACAATCGCGACGCGTTTGCCCGACAGATCGCCGGCTTCGTTTCGATTGGCCCAGTCCGTTGCCACGTGCCACTATCCCAGAATGCGGGTCGACACTGCAGGCTCCCATCGCGGGAAATGCTTGAGCCAACCCTTTCGTTCTCTTCGGTTTAAGGTACTGCAACGAGGCCTGGCAGACTAGGCCTGAAAGCGCCGTAACCTTGTTTCCTCGCACAAGATCGATTACCTATGGAGGCTCTCCATTCACTTTCCTGCTCGCGAGTTAGCTATGCATCGGATCGGAATTCACGTCGTCTTATTGCTCTTCGCGTGGACGGCCAGCGCGTCGGCCGAGAACAATTACAACGTGTTGTTTATCGCAGTAGACGACCTTCGCCCAGAGTTGGGCTGCTACGGGCGATCTCCGACAGTGAGTCCCGCGCTGGATGAACTTGCCCAGGAGTCGGTCGTCTTTCGCAATCATTTCGTCCAAGTCCCCACTTGTGGTGCCTCGCGTTATGCCTTGCTTACCGGACGCAGCCCCGGCAAGACCGGCGCGTTAGGGAACGAAGCGCTGTATCGCGGTAAAGTGGCCTTATCCTCCCAACAATTGCCGGGGGCACAGTCACTGACAGAGATGTTTCGACGTAGCGGCTATCACACGACACTGATCGGCAAGATCTCGCACACGGCCGACGGCAAGGTGTACGCTTACAATGGTCAAGGAGACGGGCGAGACGAAGTGCCACATGCCTGGGATGAGCTGGCGACCCCCTATGGCCCGTGGAAGCGTGGCTGGGGGATCTTCTTCGCCTATGCCAACGGAAAACACCGCGAGGACGGGGACGGGCATCTAGACCTGATGGAGTTCACCGCCGAGCAGGACAACCAATTGCCGGACGGCATGCTAGCCGAAACGGCGATTGAAAAGCTGCAAGCCTACGGCAAAAGTGGCGAGCGTTTCTTTATGGGACTGGGGTTCTTTAAGCCCCATCTTCCTTTCGTGGCGACCAGGCAGGACTGGGAGGCAGTCGATTCGATGGACATTCAACCGGTACCTCACGGCACCAAACCCGAGACCGCCTATTGGCATTCGTCCGGCGAGTTCTACAAGTACAAAACCGAGTACCCCAAGACCAACCCGTTAGCCAAGGAAGACCAGATCACCGCTCGCAAAGCGTATCTGGCCTGCGTTCGCTATACCGATCGTCAAATCGGCAAGGTCTTAGCAGGGCTGAAAGAAAGCGGCCTGGAGGATTCGACGATCGTTGTTGTGTGGGGCGATCATGGTTGGCAGTTGGGCGAAAGTGCGTTGTGGGCCAAGCACGTTTCGCACGAACGCGCCCTAAACAGCCCTCTGCTGATCAAGGTGCCTGGTGTTACGAGCCAGGGACGGATGACCTCGGCACTCGCGGAAACGCTCGACATTTACCCGACACTCGTGCAGCTGTGCGATCCGAAGTTTCAACAGACCGAGTACCCGCTCGACGGCGTGAGTCTGGCTTCGATTCTAAACGGAACCTCCGATAAGGTTCGTGACATCGCCGTGAGCTACTGGCGGAACAATCAAGTCAGTATTCGCGACGATCAGCATCGGCTTATCGTGCAGATGCAAAAGGGAACCCCACACAAGATGGAACTGTACGACGTTCGCGATACGCCAGACCCGCTTAAGAACTTAGCGAAAGAGAAACCGGATGTTGTCTCGAAATTAATTCAATCCATGCAGGATGCCTCGCCGAAATGAAGTTACCTATTGATCTGCAGTTCCTGAGACGCCCGTTCGAGCGCCGCACGCCCCCGGGCTCGGCACCTGGGACGGCGGCAAAACCGGAAGAGGAAGTCGCCAGCCGCATGCACCTCGTTGCGTTCGGTCCCGAGGACTTCCAGGAAACGGTGATCGAGAATGCCGCCGAGGTTCGCGAATACCTCGGCAGCTACGACGTGACATGGATTCATGTGCATGGGCTGGGCAATACGGCGCAGCTACGGCAACTAGCCGATATGTTCGATCTGCACCCACTGGTATACGAAGATATCCTACATCCGCATCAGCGAGCCAAAGCCGAGGAATACGGCGACTACGCGTTCATTGTCGTGCGCATGGTAGAGCTAGAACCTCATTTAGATACGCGGCAGTTGAGCATGGTGGTGGGTGACAATTTCGTGCTGAGCATCGAGGAAGCCAGTAGCCAGGATCGACTGGAACCGGTACGCGAACGTCTACGAAAACGCGTCGGCCGCATTCGGCAGATGAATTCGGATTATCTCTCTTATGCGTTGATGGACTCGGTCATCGATCACTATTTTCCCGTAGTCGAATCATTTGGTGATCGGCTCGATACGCTCGACGATCCGCTGGCCGCCGGGTACACCAACGACATTATTCCCCAGATTCAGAAAATCAGTAGCGACCTGTTAACCATTCGCCGCAACTTGCTTCCGCACCGGGAAGCGATTCGCAATATGATGGGGGCCCGCTTCACGCGGTATACCGATAACACGACAGTCTTCCTGCGCGATGCGGACGACCATACGTCGCAGCTTCTCGACGCGATCGATGCGTACCGCCAGATTTGCTCGGACATGCGCGATTTCCACTTCGCGTTGACCAGTCAGCGAGCCAACGAGGTGACCAAGACACTGACAATTATTGCCACGGTTTTCATTCCGCTAAGCTTTATCGCAGGCGTTTACGGGATGAATTTTAATGATATGCCGGGACTCAAATGGGAGTGGGGCTACGAATTCGCTTGGCTCATGATGATCAGCATTGCCGGGGGAATGCTCGCATGGTTCTACAATCGCGGCTGGTTTAAGGGATAAGCTGCCCAAGCGAACCCATAGATAGCAGGGGAGCGTCCATTAAATCCGAGTTAATCTGCTGTCCGGTCCACTTTTTACGCGTAAGACATAGGGTTGAATTTGGGTTCACCTCTGTTGAGGGGGGTGAAAACTGATTAATCTGGGACGAGTCCTCGTCTTCGCGCAATGGGTTGCGGTAGACTGGCAGTAGCTCATCTGACGGCGAAAACGTATGAAGGCCGCACTTGCAAGGATAGAAAAGCTCCTCGATGGTAGCTCCGTGGAACACCGAGGCGATCGACTCGCAATTTAAAGTCGTGACGCCCGAAAACATCGCGTTCAACTACCAGGTCGGCGGACCATTCCGTCGCTTGCTTGCTTTTCTATTGGATCTGGCCATTCGCGGAGCTGTCATCCTAGCCTTCTTCCTCGCGCTGAGCATTGCCGGTCTGGGCAGCGCGTTCGCTAATGCGGGCCTCGAAGACCTGATGTTCGCCTTGATGACCTTGGCGGCATTTTTCTTCAATTGGTTCTACATGGCCGCGTTCGAGTATTGGTGGAACGGCACGACGCCGGGCAAGTGGCTGTTAAATCTGCGCGTGACTACCGACGAAGGCGAACCGATCAATCTATTTCAATCCGCCGTACGGAACTTGTTTCGGTATGTCGACATGTGGCCGATGGTACCGCTTCCCTTTGCCGTGATGCGCGAAGAGATGACGCCGGAGCCGATTGTGGTTACGTTTCTGTTCGCATTGATTGTCCCGATTTTCAATCAACGCTTTCAACGTATTGGCGATCTAATCGCTGGCACGATGGTCGTGATCGAGGACCGTTCGTGGCTGATGAAAATTGCCAAGATCGAAGACGATCGGGCACGATTGCTGGCCGACTACATACCTCCTAACTTCGTGGCTCCGCGCAGTATGGTCAAAGCGGTGGCCACGTATGTCGAGCGCAGGCGTTACTTCACGACCGCGCGACGACGCGAGATCGCTCGGCACTTAGCTGAACCACTGCTAGACCAGTTTGGCCTGCCGGCCGATACCAGCTACGATTTACTGCTCTGTGCGTTGTATTATCGAACGTTCCTGTCGAAGCAGTCGGTCGACGGCACCAAGGATGATGCCCAGCTTTTGGAGAACCCTACTCAACGCCCCCAAGATTATTCCGCCGCCGCAAATCCCGTGAACCGAAGTGAAACCGAAATAGAGGAAGCCCGCCGGTGAAAGTTGCTCAACTGATTGAAAAACGACGCGTCTATTGGCAAGAGCTAGAGAATCTCTGCGCTCAGATGGCCAACTCGCGCAAGAAATCGATCGGGGCCCGCAACATCGCTCGGTTTGCGATGCTGTACCGAGCAGCCTGTGCCGATCTGGCCCTGGCCGACAGCTATCAGTTGCCACCCAACATTGTCGATTACCTGCACAAACTGGTGGGTCGCGCCCATGGTCAACTCTACCGCAGCCGCCGCGTCGATTGGTCGAAGATCGGGGACATTCTCTTTCGACAAATCCCCCGCGAGATTTTTCAGGATCGGTGCGTTCAGTTGACGTTCTGGCTGTTTTGGATGGTCTTTCTGCTGGCCGGATTTATGGCGGCCAATCCCGATCGTTTTCCCAGCTTCGCTGCCGATATCGTGGGTGCCGAAAACATCGACATGTATGAGCAGATGTACGCCGAAGCCCCCAGCTCGCGTAACAATGGCCCGACAGCTTCCGGGGCCGCGTTCTATGTGAATCACAACACCGGCATCGGCATTAAGTGCTTCGTCGTGGGGATCACGGTGATTGGTGGTGTCTGTGTGTTGCTCTATAACGCCGCCGTGCTCGGTGCGACATTCGGACACATGGCGAGCCCGAACGTTCCGGAAGAAGTCAGTGAGCATTTTTTCGAGTTCGTCACGGCCCACGGTCCCTTTGAGTTGACGGCCATTGTCCTGGCCGCCGGAGCCGGACTACGCATCGGGTTCTCACTGATCAGCCCCTACCATAAAGAAGAATCACTTCAGCCCGACGAAATACTAGAAGGGGAAGAAAGCCTCTTCGACAAGTCTCGACAGGTCGCCTATGAACGAATCGATTCGCTCCGCATGGGTGCCAAGCGAGCCCTACCGGTGATGGGCGCTTCGGCGATACTCTTCATTCTGGCGGCGATGATCGAAGCGTGGATTTCTCCTTCCCCATTGCCTGAGCAAGCAAAGCAGGTGGTGGCCATCTTTTGCAGCGGTCTGCTGATGGTCTACTTCATTGTGCTCGGCTATCCGCGAAGGGACTCCGATGCAACTGGATAAAACGCGCATTGCCATCCGCGAACGCGAACTGCTCGAGATCTACGATCTGGCGCTGATCGTGATGCGCGTCTATTGGTGGAAGATCCTCCAGGCACTGGCCATCACGGCCGTCCCGCTGACGTTGATCAACGCAGGCCTGTTATGGGTGATGGAACCGGACTTGGTTGTCAATGAAACGGCTGGGGCATTCATTTTCTACATGATTGCACTCATCTTTCTGGAAGCTCCTTTAGCCGGTCTGCCGATCACGCTTCTCTTGGGAGATGCCTTGTTTCACGATAAGCCCAACTGGCGGCGGATGTGTACCGGGCTTTGGCCTGTGATTCCCCGGATCTTTTGGATTATCGTCGTGCTTCGGGCCATCTTGCCGGGCATGCTTCTGGCCCTCGCAGGCTCCTTCGACGAAGACTTCATCGCCGGGACACTGCTGTTCTTTATTTGCTGCTATGCGGCGATCCTCCGAGGGGTCCGGCCCTATATCGGCGAGATCCTGATCTTAGAAAAGAACCCTGTGTTTTCGCGGCAGAAAGAAGTCATCACCGTCGGCCGGCGCAGTTCGGCACTGCATCAACCAAATTTTGGCGACCTGATCATCCGTGCCATGGCCTCGAGCATCAGTATCTTGCTGGCAGCTAGTATCGTCATGAATGTGTTCGGCTTACGCGGCTTCGTTTTCGGTCAATGGAATTGGAACAGCGTCTTTCTGTTCATCTGGTTTCCCCTGGCCTTGTGGCTGGTGGTCGCGTTCATGACGGTGGTCCGATTTCTGTGCTACTTAGATCTACGCATCCGCCGAGAAGGATGGGAAGTCGAACTCGTTTTGCGGGCCGAAGCAACACGCATGAAGGAGGTCGTCGGATGATGCACAGCCTTCTCAGAATTATCGGTGCCGCGTGCGTGTTGCTGTTCGCCACGCTGTTACCCCCAGCCAACGCCCAAGATTGGGATGACCTAGGAAGCGGTACCCGTTCGCTTCAAGACCCCGTCGAACAAGGCCGCGAGGCACTGGCCAACCTCCCCCAAGCGAATTGGTACGACAGCGAGTCGGACGGGGTACGCACCATTCCGGTGCCGGGAGAAACCAAGATGCCCCGCACCCAACCAGGCACCGCCAAAAAGAAAAAGCCAGCCGCCGCACCAGCGGCACCTGGTAACTGGAACATTTTTCCGAGTCTTGGCGGACTATCGCTCGGCGCGCTGCTGATGTACTCGCTCCTGATCATCGTGCTCGGCTTCATTTCTTACTTGATCTATCGGGCTATAAGCGCCGGCGGCGCAACCGCTACCAGTTCCTACGTGCCTGAGCAGTATGAGGATGAAAAGTCGCGTCAGGTCGATCGTGTCGAACATCTTCCCTTTGAAGTCAAGAAGAAGGATGGCAATCTCCTCGAAGAGGCCCGTCGTTGTTACGAGTCGGGCAATTTTAACGAGGCGATCGTTTACCTTTTCAGCTTCCAGTTGCTGGAGTTGGACAAGGGGCACATCATTCGTTTGTCCAAAGGAAAGACGAACGGTCAGTACCTGCGAGAAGCAGGCCGAAACCGCGATCTACGACAGATTTTGCAAGGCA
The DNA here is from genome assembly GCF_013618625.1 of Bremerella alba. Classification (NCBI taxonomy): domain Bacteria; kingdom Pseudomonadati; phylum Planctomycetota; class Planctomycetia; order Pirellulales; family Pirellulaceae; genus Bremerella; species Bremerella alba. The sequence goes on from NZ_JABRWO010000001.1 coordinate 674,014, forward strand.
CCATGAACGCGTTCGAGGACGTCTTTTTTGGCAATCGCGAATTGACACGCGATCGTTTCGAGCGCTGCTGGAATCAGCTTTCGCAGTTTAATCAGCATCTAGCGGGAGGTAGTGTATGAACCACATCCGTTCTTCCCGATCGATCGTCGCGTTGTTGCTGTTGGCCTGTGTGGTCGTGTTCGGCTGCGGCCAGCCGAGCGACAAGCTTCAAACGGCCTACGGCAAACGCACCGGAAATGGAGCTGGAAGCGTCAACGGCACCAAGGCTTTTTCCGAGATGTTCCGCGAGGCCGGCTACTACGTCCGCAGCTACGGTGTCGTCTCGCCGAGCTTGCTACGGCACGACGTGATCGTCTGGTTCCCCAATAGCTTCGATGGCCCGACGCCAGAATTTCGCAATACTATTTTGAATTGGCTGGACGAAGACGAAGGGCGAACGTTTGTCTACGTGGGACGTGACTTCGACGCTTCGATCGAATATTGGGGAGACGTGCTCGACAAGGTCGACCCTGCCGCAAAGCTCGATGTCATGCGTCAACGCAGCCTGGCGATTGAGTCTTTCGACCAGCTGCGGAACTATCAACCGGCGCAGGCCGACTATTATTTTTACAAGATCGAAAGAGATGCTCCGCAGCGTGTTGTCTCTTCCCTTATGGGGCCCTGGGCTGAAGGTGTCGATGCCGCCAAGACCCAGATCGAATTACGATCGCGGATGATTCCGGCCGACGAAGACTCGATCTACGATAGCTTCGATCCGATCGACGAAGACGATTCTTTACCGATTCATTTGGTGGAAGATCCCGAGGTCCTCCTCGGCACCGGCAAGGAAACGCTCGTCGCCCGGTTGGGTAGCGATTACAGCGACAATCAAATCATTTTAGTCAACAACGGTTCATTTCTGTTGAACCTTCCGTTGGTCAATCCCGAGCACCGCAAGTTGGCTGCCAAGCTAGTCAACCAGTGCGATCAGCCTTATTATGCCCCCGACAGTGTGGCCTTCCTGGAAACAGAAGGGGGCGTACGTATCATGAATGCGGACCAGTCCACCGACGGAAACAGCGGGTGGGAGTGGCTCTCAAAATGGCCGCTGAATTTGGTCGGCCTACAGATGGCCTGGTGGCTGATTGTGCTCTGCTTTGCGTTGTACCCCATTTTTGGCCGCGCCAAGCGGTTGCCATCGGCCGAGACATCCGACTTCAAGAAGCACATCGATTCCGTGGGCGACCTGCTGCAAGCAACCGATGACCACGGTTATGCTCAGCTACGCGTTCAGCAATATCATCAAGTCATGAAAGGAGACGCTGTCTACCGTCGGTCGAAGGTACGTCGAGGAGACGGGAAATAAGCCCTGCTCTCAATCGAGAAACCCCAGACACGAATTAACCAGGCGGCGTGCATTACGATAAGCGAGCATCCATGAGTAGTTCCACCCCAGAGATTATCGAGTTTCCTTGTAGCAGCTGCGGCAAAAGATTGCGTGTTGGCCTGGAAGCTGTTGGCAAGAAGGCACGCTGTCCACAGTGCGACAACGTGCAGGTCGTTCCCGCTGCAAGCGAAGCCAGCGGCACGAACCCACCAGCGCAGCAGTCGCCAGCCGAACAGCCGTTGACAGCGACTCCAGCAGAAGCAGAAAAGCCGAGTGGCACCTTAGGGGACGACTTGTTCTCTGGCAGCGGCCAACCCGGTTTGCCGCCCCTTTCGGAACAACCACCGGCTCAGGCAACGACACTGCCTGATGCCCCGGCCCAACCAATTCGCTCAACCACCACCTCTCTGCAAGGTCATCACACCGACGATTCGGCATTCTCCGAGACGCGCGACCTTTTCCAGAGCATCACCAACGAGATCTCGAAGATCTATGTCGGGCAGGAAGAGTTGGTCCTCGGTACGTTGGTCGCATTGTTCAGTGGTGGACACGTGTTGATCGAAAGTGCTCCAGGGCTCGGCAAGACTCTCTTTGTGCGAACCCTCGGCAGAGTACTGGGGTGCGACTTCGGTCGTGTGCAGTTCACCGCCGACCTGATGCCCTCGGACATCACCGGTGCTCCCTTCTTTGACATGAAGTCGAACGAGTTCCGCTTCCGCCCTGGTCCGATCTTCACGCAACTGCTGTTGGCCGACGAAATCAACCGTTCGCCTGCCAAGACGCACGCGGCACTTTTGGAAGTAATGCAGGAGTTCCGCGTAACCATCGATGGGACGAGCCACAAGATTGATCGCCCCTTTTTAGTCATGGCCACGCAAAACCCGATTGAGTCGGAAGGAACTTACAACCTACCGGAAGCCCAGCTCGACCGCTTCATGTTCAAGCTGAATCTCGACTACCCCAGCGAGTTGGAAGAAGCGGAAATCTTGAAGCAGCACAGCCAGCAGGTCGACATCAACAAGCGACTTGATGAAGAGCTGCAAGTGCTCACGTCACCAGCGAAGATCATGGAAGTCACCCGGCAAAACGGGGACGTGCTCATCGCCGACAAGCTTATTGACTACATCAACCAAATCGTACGACTGACGCGCAAGTGGCCGCAATTCCACTTGGGGGCATCTCCCCGAGCCGGAATCACATTGATGCAAGGAGCCCGCACCTTGGCTGCTTTCAATGGTCGTGACTATGCGGTGCCAGACGACGTGGTTCAGATTGCCTTGCCGGCCCTGCGACACCGTATTGTCCTTTCCGCCGAAGCCGAAGTGGAAGGACACACGACCGACGAACTACTGACTGAACTGATCCGCACGATCGAGGTGCCGCGTCTGTGATCTCGATCTTGCAAGACTTCTTCGTTGGGCTGTGGAGTAACGTCCTCAGCCAGCCCATGATGCAATTGCTGGCCATGGTTATCCCCTTGGCCATCTTTGCGCGTTGGATGCGGACCACGCCCACCATCTGGCTGGCCCTGGCCTTCGCAGCGCTCATGCCGGTGCCGGTGATTGCCATCCTTTTGGCCGACGCCGGCAGCCTGATGGGGCCCATCCTGTTCCTGCTGGTCGTGGCCCTAGCGGTAGGTATCTTTTCGTTGGTACAGTTTCTCGCGCACTCGCTCGACTGGAAGCGTTTTCAACTCTCGTTGGTGCCCTTTTCCTCGCACGTATGGTTGGGGATCACGTTTGTCGCGGCGCTGGCCATCTGCGTGCTGGTTACGTTCGCCACCGTTGGAAATTCGCTCGTGTGGGTTGCCTGGACGCTATTCGGTTTGAATGTCGCGATTGCGGCGATCGCCGTGATCGACATCACGAGCTTGCCAAGCGCGAAACACTTTTCGGTGGAACGCGATACCAGCCGGATTGCTTCGCTGCTGAAGAAACAAAAAGTGGTCCTGACTATCACCTACAAGGGCCCCCGCTATCTTCATTTGTCGGTTCGCGATGACGTCCCTCAGCAGTTCCAGGCCGTCCCCGAAGAGTTCAACATGGATGTCGAACCGCGCAGCCGCACAACGGTGCACTACGAAATGGAACCGACCAAGCGTGGGTCGTTTTCGATGGACACCGTTTTCATTCAAGTCGACAGCAAGCTTCGCTTTTGGAAGAAGATCGTCAAAGTCCCGGCGCATATTGCCATTAGTGTCTACCCCGACATGAAGCAGCTGGCCGAGTACGCGTTGCTGGCCCGCACCAATCGCTTGAGCCTGGTCGGTGTGCGACGTACCCGGAAGGTCGGCCAGGATCACGATTTCGAGCGTCTACGAGACTACACCCGCGACGACAACTACAAGCACATCGACTGGCGCAGCACGGCCAGGCGTCGTCGTTTGACGGTCCGCGAGTTTCAAACCAGCCAGAGTCAGCGGATCTTATTCATGATCGACTGCGGGCGAATGATGACCAACGAAGCAGACGGCATCAGCCTGCTCGATCATGCATTCAACGCCATGCTGATGCTCAGCTATGTCGCACTGCGGCAGGGAGACTCCGTTGGGGCGATCGCCTTCTCGGACCGGGTTCATAAGTACGTGCCGCCGAAGTCGGGCGCCAACCAGATGAATCATCTACTGCACGCCAGCTACGATCAATTCCCGCAATTGGTCGAATCACGCTATGACGAAGCATTTATGCACCTGCGGACGAACTGCCGGAAACGGTCTCTGGTCGTCCTGATTACCAACGTGATCGATGAGGTCAACTCGCATCAGATCGAGCAGTATTTGACAACGCTCGTAGGTCGGCATTTGCCGCTGGGGGTTCTGCTGCGGGACCATCGCTTGTTCGATGCAGCCGAGAACGAAAAGCCGTATGGAGCCGAGTTATTCCGAGCTGCAGCCGCCGCCGAGATTCTCACCTGGCGGCATCACGTCCTAACCGATCTCAGCCACAAAGGGGTCTTGGCTTTAGATGTCTTCCCGGAAGACCTCACCGCCAACCTGGTCAACCAGTACCTCGAGATCAAAGCGCGGCATTTGCTTTAAACGGCTACCGGTGCATGGTCCGTTGATCGGCCTGAATACTCTTAGCAACGGACCAACCGCGGAAGCCTTGCCCGCGATAGATGGTCACGGCATGTTTGCGGTCGGGACCGACTTCAACTTCCACATTTTCTAGTGGCTCGATCGATTGAAACGCGAGCCGCAGCGGTAGCGGGATCTCTTCGCCTTGGTGCGTGACCAGCAGAAAGTCCTGACTTTCGGTCTCTTCGGGGCCACCCCAAACGTCGTACTGCGAAAGCGGAAACTGGTTGTCTCCCCACAGGTAAACTTTCGGATGCTGTGGCATATAGAACGCCAGTTCCGAGGCAACCGCGCGGCCAGCGGTCACGATCATGGCCTGTGATTGGGCATCGTGGGTTTCTAAACGATTGCCGACCTGGTTGCCGAGTTCTTCCCAGCCTCGCAGCCGGACCAGCACATCGACTTTGCTTCCATTGAGCCCCAAAAGCGGCAATGCTAGCGGCATCGCGTAGGTGCCGGCCAGAAAGATCGCCCCAACGGTGGCCGCATAACGCAGCCGCCATTCAGCCGGTTTTAGAAACAAGCTGGGTAGAGGAACATGACCTAGTGCCCAAGCAGCAACCAATATAATCCCGGCACTGAAAAAAGGAGCGGGCCAATTTAGCTCCAAACGCTGCTTCATGCTCAATCCAAGCACCAGTAGCATGGGCAGTGCACTCAAGCAAAGTAGGTAACGTTCGCGACGCCCGAGCGTGCGAAACGCGAATAAACCGAATGCCGTCACGCAGCCGAACAGAAAGAAGGTTACCGGCGATACGACGCCGAACAATCCGCCGACGAATTCGAGCGAAATCACCATACGACGGAGTATCGATACCGGTTCGCCCTGGAAGTGTTCGCTGGTGTGATGCAGTGTGACCCAGTCGTGTTGGTAGTTCCAATAGAAGACCGGTGCGAGAAACATCAGGGCACCGAACGCACAGACATAAAGCGTCGGGCGCAACGCTTCGTGCCGGTCTTCTCTTGAAAGCAGGACGAACAAACCTCCAAAGACCAACATGCCAGCCATCGATTGCTTGGTCAAAAGCCCCAGGCCAATCACGACCGTCGTGGCCACCAACCACTTCCAACGATCTTCGCCTCGTTCCAACAGTCGCCAGAAGCAGTACATGGCGACGCTCCAGAAGAAGAGGAACGGCGCATCGATGGTCATCAACAGGCTCATCGCTGCGTTACCAGGCGTCATCGCTGCAAGCAGCATCGCCCAGAAACCAACTTTCGCGTCGTACATCCGGCGAGCCAGCAAAAAGACAAACGCGAGACCACCGGTCCCCAGTAGCGTGGCCGGTAAACGAACCGCAAACTCGTGATCGCCCAATAACCGCGTCGACAGACCAATGATCCAGGCAATCATCGGGGGCTTACTGAAGTAGCCGTAATCCAACTGCCGCGACCAATCCCAGTAATAGGCTTCGTCGTGGACCAGGTCGAATGGATCGAGCGCGAGATAAACAATTCGAAACAACCCCAGGCCCAATAGCAGCCAAATCGCTCGGTATGTCCAAAAGGAAGAATCGTCTGGATTGGCCTTCCTGGCCTCAAGAGATGTATTCATGCGTTTGTTGCTAGTTCCGATTCACTCGCCAAATGAGTGTAGCGCCAATCGATATCAACGCAGCGTTAGCGATCCACACCGGAGCCGCGCCAAAGGTTCCATCCCGGGCCGTCTGTTCACCAATGACCAGCAGGGGATAATACACCAACAAAATAGGCAGGAAGCAGGAAAAGAAGGTCGAAACGTTGTCTGACGATCTTCTCCAGATAGCGACCGGAATGCCCATGCAGACAAAACAAAAGACACCAAACCCGTTGGCTAAGCGTCGCTGCCGCTCGGCCTGCAGGCGAAACAATCGCTTTTGATGATGATCGAAGTGATTCTGGGCATCGCCGAGAAGTTCGGCATCGGTGCTCTCGGTCGAATCTGCCAGTCTTACTTTGGCTTCCTCAAGGATTGCCTTCTCTCGATCGATCTGTAGAGGAATCGCCTTCAAGGTCAGGTTGGCCGGAGACGCATTGTCTTCGTTCAGTTCAATCGAATTCAAATGGTCGAGATAAATGACACGCTCGTCCGGGAATTCGAATTTTCCTTCGTCCCCAAATTCGACCGTCCCGTCTCGACAAATCAGTTGCAAAATGCCGCTTTTGGGGTCGGTCTTCAGTTCGGCTTCTTCCACTTCCAGGAAAATCGACGGCTGCGAATCGGTCGCCGCGACCTGAAATGTGGGGCTGATCAACTTACGATTTTGCACCGACTTCACCGTCACCGAGAAGCCAGACATCTTGAAATTGCGCTGCGTCCGCAGCACGCCATAGACAGTATCGTCTAACGATTCGGCAACCACGCGGTGCAAATTTGGCCGCGACCAGGCCGCACACGCATCGTACATCCAGAAGGTAAAGAAACTAAGGAAGTACGCCAGCGTGAGCACCGGCCACATTAGTTCCATTGGATTGATGCCGGCCGACTTGATCGCCGTAATTTCGTTCGACGCGGCCATTCTTCCGTAGGCTGTACAAACAGCGAAGAGCATGCACCCGGGAATCGTATAACGCAGCATCTCGGGAATGAAGTAGGGCAGCATGTTCAGGATCACCCCAGGAGGCAATCCTTTCTTAAGCCCTTCGTTCACACCGCCACCGACGGTCATCAGGAGCACGGTGATTCCGAGGCAGAGCAGGAAGACCTTGGTGATCTCCCACAATACATACCTCTGGATCGTTGTCATGAGAAATCTTGTGTTTAACTTAAGCGGCGGAACTTTTACGAACTTCTTCGACGTTGTCTTTCACGCCCTCACGTGAAAACGGCACCGTTTCTGCCGTCGCAAGAGCTGAGATATCCGGCTGCTTCCAACCGTACATAGCTACGTATAAAGTGAGGCCGGTAAAGTAGACGATCGCGCCACTCCAGGCAATATCACTCAGGTAGTGCCCTCCTTCGGCAATGCGGGACCCACCCACACCGGCACCGCATGCAAACCCAACGACAAACACGCACATCGCCGCATTTGGGTTCTTTCGAAGCAACAGAAACGCTGGAATCAGAAACACGAATCCCATCGAAGCATGACCGCTGGGGAACGACTTGGCCATCTCATACGGGCCAATTGTTCCAGGCGGAACGTAGTTGTACGCACCACCGAAGACAACCGTATCGCACGGACGCGGACGTCCCCAGTTGGGCTTCAAAACAGTGTTGATCAATATCCCGGGACCAATCACGATTGCTAGCGAGCAGAACAACGCTTCTTTTCTCCAACTTCGCAGCGAAGTGAAGAGATAACTGCCCAGCCATACGGCCACGCTTCCCACGCCAAAGATGATCGCGGGAATTGGCCCGTAGTCGTAAATCAGGTTCGCCAAAAGTGTTTCGCCATAAGGAAACGGATCTCCCTGGGCACTGAAGAACTGATGCGTTGTCAGCAGATCGAGCTGTGTCAGATAACAGAGCCCTGTCAGCGTTACCAGCAATAAGAGCGGCACGACGGCCATCCAAATCAGGGTTAGCTGAAAAGAATGACTGCGCGGCCGATGTTGAGTTTGTTCCGAGTCAGGCATGGTCGACAAGTCCGCGGCCGATCGCGAGTGAGGCAGAATAGAATCCGTCTTCGTTTTCTGCATCGACGATCAGGCTCGAGGTGTTGAATGGATCTCCTTCGGATTTCCGCATCGCCCGCGGCGAAACCTGCGTCCGAATTTTGTAGCAAGGGGTACTACTACCCGAGATGAGGTATCCAATGCAAGACACATCTGCAGTCTTAGCACTCTAGCAACGTCTAGGCGATCAGGTTGTAAAGAAACAGACCCAAGCCTGCTAGCGAGATGGCAACTCCGATACCTCGCGACACCTGGGAGGTCGGTTCGACCCAGTGCCCGATCCAAATCCCAAGCCCCAACAGCAAAGTAGTGCCAAGCAAAAGACCAAACATAAATGCCAGCGGTAGCGACCCCGCCATGTTTTCTGCCCCATGGACGTAGCCATGAAAAATCCCGAAAAGGGCCACCGCGACTGCTAGCAAGAGTTCGGGATATCTTTGTCCGACAATCAGGGCCACACCTAACAGGATGACCGATATCGCCACGATCGGCTCTGCCCAAGGAAGCCAGATCCCACTTCCATGGAGCCCTGCCCCGGCCATCAAGCTGCTGAGAAAGACGATGGGAACTGCGATGATCGACCCTTTCTCGACATGCACCACTAGCATCCCAATAGCAAGCGTCGCCAGCAGGTGATCGATACCAAACCAGGGATGCAAGAGGCCTTCAAGAAACGTGTTCCCGCTCGGCAAGCCGCTGGCGGGACCTGCCCATGCTTGGCGGACCAGCACCAGGCCGAACAGGATGGCCCCGATATATCGGGCAAAGCTCATGGGGTGTTCTCGATTTGAGGAAGTGAGAAGGCCACCCATGTTATCGGCTATTCGCCACCCAAAAGTTTGCGAACTGCTGCTTGCACGTCGTCCTGCCGCATTAGGCTCTCGCCAACCAGAACGGCATCGACATCGTTCTCTTGCAGTAAACGAAGATCATCGTGCGAGAAAATGCCACTTTCTCCGACAAGCACACACTCGTTGGGGATTTGTCGACCCAGGCGAATTGTATGATTCAGATCGACGTCAAAGGTCCGCAGATCGCGATTATTGATCCCAATCAACTTGGCACCAATCTCTAGCACACGCGATACATTCGACTCGTCGTAAAGCTCGACCAACGGCGTCATGCCCAGTTCGCAAATCTGATCGTGCAACGACTTGAGTGCATCGTCGTTCAAACATTCAGCGATCAACAGCACCGCATCGGCACCTGCCGCCCTGGCTTCCACGACCTGGTAAGAATCGAGCACGAAGTCTTTCCGCAAGACCGGTAAGCCGACTTCGCTACGAATGGCAATCAGGTAATCCAGATGCCCTTGAAAGAACGATTCGTCGGTCAAACAGCTAATGCACGCAGCACCGGCAGCTTCGTAGTCCTTCGCGATTTGCACCGGATGAAAGTCAGGGCGAATCAATCCCTTGGAAGGACTTGCCTTCTTGACTTCGGCAATCAGCTTGACGGGACCTTCCGCCGAAAGAGCCCCCAGAAAGTCGCGAGGAGAGGGCGCGTCGGCCAGCCGGGCTTCGACTTCGGCGAGCGGGCGAACCGACTTCGCCGCGGCAATCTCTTCCCACTTTTTCGTGACGATCTTATCGAGGACAGTCGGCTCAGCCATGTTCTTCTTTTTGTGGCAGATTAATGTCGGAAGTGACGGACACCAGCAAAGATCATCGGCAGCTTGTGCTCGTTGCAAGCGTCGATCACTTCCTGATCACGCTTCGAGCCGCCTGGCTGAATGAATGCCTGGACGCCGGCTTTGGCGGCCTGGTGAATCGAATCAGGGAACGGGAAGAATGCGTCACTTGCCAGCACGCTGCCTGGTGCGCGGTCGCCGGCTTTCTCGATCGAGATTTGGACCGAGTCGACCCGACTCATTTGCCCTGCTCCGGCGCCTACCAAGGCGCGATCCTTGCACAAGACGATCGCGTTCGATTTAACGAACCGGCAAATCTCCCAGGCAAAAAGCAGTTCCTGCTTCATCGAGTCGTCGACCTGGGCTTCGGTCACAACTTGCCAGGTGCTGGGATCATCTTGGGCGAAGTCGGTGTTTTGCACGAGCAGTCCCCCTTCGATCCAACGCGATTGGAATTCCGGTCGCTGACCTTCCAGCGGCCCGACTTCCATCAAGCGAACGTTGCTCTTCCACTTAGGCTTGGTAGTCAGGATTTCAACCGCTTCTCTTGAGAAACTGGGGGCGGCAATCGCTTCAACAAACAAGCCAGGCTGCGAGAGGTACTCGGCCGTGGCCGCATCGACTTCCCGGTTCATGCCGATCACGCTTCCAAACGCACTGAGCGGGTCCCCCAGCATGGCCTTCTCGCAGGCCTGGGCCAGCGTCGACGCCGAGGCCGCTCCACAAGGATTGTTGTGCTTGATCACCGAGACAGCTACATCCGGAAGACCGCGGGCAATGGCCAGGGCGCTGTCGAGGTCGAGCAAGTTGTTGTACGAAAGTTCTTTGCCGTTGAGTTGCTTCGCATCGACCAGCGAAGCGCCGGCAAACTTAGGCACCGCGTACACGGCACCCTGCTGATGCGGGTTCTCGCCGTAACGCAGCACGGCCTTGCGCTGAAACGACTGACGCAGTGTTTCCGGGAAGGCGTTCTCGTCATCCTTCTCGAAGTAGTTGGCGATCGCCGCATCGTAGGCTGCCGTATGAGCAAAAGCGGCGGCGGCCAGTTGGCGACGCAGTCCGAGCGAAGTCTTACCACCACTTTTCAATTCGGCCAGAATCTCGGGGTACTGACTCGGCTTACAGGCAATCGTGGTGAACGCATGATTCTTCGCAGCGGCACGTACCAGGCTCGGCCCGCCAATATCGATTTGCTCGATTGCCTGGGCGTCGGTGACCCCTTGCTTAGCGATCGTTTCCTCGAAGGGATACAAGTTCACCACGACCAGCGGAATGGCAAAGATACCGTGCTCACCGATGGCACTCATGTCGTCTTCGCGATCATGTCGGCACAGAATTCCGCCGAAGATCTTCGGATGCAGGGTCTTCAGCCGGCCATCCATCATCTCGGGGAACTGGGTGTACTCGGTGACATCCTTGACCGGGATGCTGGCTTCTTCCAGATGCCGCCGGGTTCCACCGGTACTGTAGATGGTGACCCCAGCTTCGACCAACCCTTGGGCAAATTCGGTCAGGCCTTCCTTGTTGCTGACACTGATAATGGCATTTTGAATGACAGGGTCGAGAGACATCGCAGAACCAATCTAAATCTGTATACCAAGAACCAAGCCCAGGAGAGAAAATCAGCCCCCTTTGTAGGCTGGCGAGTAGGAAATCGTCAACCACCCGCACGCCCTCAGGGCGGTAGACCGAAGCAAATCGACCGCCCGATTGGCCAGTGCGTTGGCAAATGGCAATGGCTCGCCAATGAGAGGTTCGCTAGTCGATGGTTCCTTGCTCATCGGCCAGCATGTCGTGGATGTCTCGAACGTTGTCATTGATGGTGAAGAAGACCATCGCCACTTCCGCCGCGATACGAAAGATCACGATATAGACCAAAGTAACCGCAAGCGCGAACACGGCCCCACCTGCTGCCGAGGCGATAGTCAACGTATCGCCCGTCATGATCGCCGTCACTAGGAAGAGACCGGTTACGGCCAAGTATCCCAGAATCATTAGCCCGGATACCAGGAAGAAGAGAACTTTGATCACGGTCGGGGCGATCATCACATCGAAATTAAACAGCGAACCGAGTCCACCGGTACCTTTGCGACGCGATTTCGTTCGCCCAACCGGTGGCTCGCTGGCCTTGGGATTGGTTGCGCCATTTCTCGGTTTTGATATCGCAGGCGAAACAGCTGCCGGAGCAGAGACAGGCTCTGCCTTAGGCACGTCGATCTTCGGCGCTTCGGCCTTAGCTGCGTCCACTTTGGGGGTGTCAATCTTCGGAGCACTGACTTTGGGTGCCGCTGTCTTAGGTGCTTCTACCTTCGGCGTATCGACTTTGGGTGTTTCGAGTTTCGCTGGTTCAGCCTTTGGCGTTTCAACCTTGGGGGATTCGATCTTAGCAGCCGCCGGGGCGGGAGTTGTCTTTTTCGTCGCCGAGGCATTCCCCTTTTTGACGGGTTTGCCCCCGGCCTTTTTAGGAGTCAACACCAAAGAATCGAGCCCGGCAGGCACATCGGCAGCGGCCTTCGGTTGAGCAAGATCCGGAAAGCTCATTCCCCCGGCTTCTGCCGCCGGGGGAGCAACCGGAATCGCTTCCGGCGGGGCCGATGTTGTACCGGCTGCGGCAATCGGAGCTGCCGCGACCGGCGAGGCTGCGGGAGGCGCGACTGGGATTGCTTCCGGAGGACTTGCCGCAGTGCCATTTGGAAACAGGCCTTTCACGGTCGAAGCGGTCACCCACTCGCCGGTACCACGCCGGAGATGACTTTCGGGTTGAATCGCCCCACTACTGGCAAGCTGCTTCAAAGTTTTCGAATCAATCGGGCCTACTTCCGGCGCATCCGGATTGAACTTGTAGAAGAATTCATCGGCCATGAGGTATGATCTTTAAATTGTCACGAAGAGAAGCGCGCGGGACGAGGAAGAGTGTGGTCTTCATAATGTCTTAGTACGACCCTAATGTCAAACGCACCTGTCGTCACCGAAGAATTGATTTCTTTCCCACTTATTCAGCTGTAGGACCATTGGAATGGACGACTTTAGCAAGCTCGAACTTCCTGAGCCCAATCTCGCGGAACTCAAAACTCGCTATACCGAGATCGCGCAGGGCATTGAAGATCTCAACGGCATCGATGGCCGCGGAGAAGAGCTGTTTCAATGGCTGGAACGCTGGGACGACGTGCGCCGTGAGATCGATTCATGGTGCAATTTGACCGAAATCCGCTTCAATCAAGATACCAAAAACCCGGCCTACAAAGCCGCCATGGATCGCTTCGATGAGATCCATCCGAAGCTGACCGATCTGGATGTTCAAATCAAAAAGCTGCTCTTGGTCGAACATCGCCAAGAGAAAATCGTCGAACGTTTCGGTGCCCAGGCCGTCGCTTTGTGGCAGTGTCAGGTTCGCTCGTTCGATCCCAGCATCGAAGAGGACTTGGTCGAAGAAGCCAAACTTGTTTCCAAGTACAACGAGCTGATGGCCAGTGCGTCTTTCACTTTCCAGGGGAAGGAAACCAACCTTTCCGGTATCGTCGAATACGCCGAAGACAGCGACCGGAGCGTACGCTTTTCGGCCCTCTCGACCATGTGGGGTTGGTTCGCCGAGAACCGCGATGCGCTCGACGAGATTTACGACAAGATGGTCAAGCTTCGCGACCAACTGGCCAAGAAGCTGAAGTACGAGAACTTCGTTCAACTTGCTTACCAGCGGATGTCGCGTATCGATTACAACGAGCAAGATGTCCAACAGTATCGCCAGGAAGTGATCGACAAGATCGTTCCTCTTTGCACCGAAATTCGCAATCGGCAAGGCGAACTGCTGGGGCTCGATCCGCTGATGTACTGGGACGAAGCTATCCATGACCAAAACGGGAATCCTCGGCCACAAGGAACCTACGAGCATCAGATCGAACAAGCTCAGGCAATGTTCGACGGCATGGATCCACGTCTGGGCGAGTTCTTTCAGTTGATGCAAGATAAGAACCTGATGGACCTGAAGAACCGCCCCGGCAAAGCAGGCGGTGGGTTCTGTGCCAGTTTGCTGCAGCAGCGTGTGCCGTTCATCTTCGCCAACTTCAACGGCACACTCGGGGACGTGGAAGTCTTCACCCACGAAGTCGGTCATGCCTATCAGTGCTTTGCGAGCATGTCATTACCGCTGCTGGACAACGTGTGGCCGACCATGGAATCGTGCGAGATTCACTCGATGAGCCTCGAGTACCTGTGCTGGCCGCACATGGAGAAGTTCTTCGGCGACGCGGCCGATCGCTTCCGGAAGATTCATCTCACGTCGCGACTTCTGTTCCTGCCGTACGGCGTCGCAGTCGATCACTTTCAGCACGAAGTCTACAACCACCCAGAGATGACACCCGGCGAGCGTAACGCCAAGTGGCGTGAACTTGAAGAACTATATCTCCCGCACATGCAATTCGGCGAGCTTCCGCACTTGCCTGAAGGGGGACGCTGGCAGAAGCAACGACATATCTACATGTCGCCGTTTTACTACATCGACTACACGCTGGCTCAATGCTGTGCGTTGCAGTTCTGGGTGCGGTCCCAACAAAACTTCGATCAGGCCGTGGAAGATTACCTGGCCCTGTGCAGTCGCGGAGGAACGCTGCCGTTTCAGGAACTTGCCAAAAGTGCCGATCTGAAAAGTCCTTTCGAGCCAGGCTGCTTAAGTGAAGTGGCCGGCCAAGCCAGTAAGTTCCTTGGGCTGTAAGATCGAATGCCAAGTACCTCGACCCCCACAACAGCCGCCGTTCTGACTCCTCCCGCGCGAGGAGCCATCGCGACGGTCTCTGTACAAGGCCCCGAAGCGATCGCGCTGGCCGACCACTTCTTCACCAGCCTAGGCAAAGTTTCCCTGGACGAGGCAAATGTTGGCCGAATCCTGGTAGGTCACTGGCAGGCAGAAGAGGATTCGGTAGGCGAAGAACTGGTCGTCGCCAAGTTGTCACCCGAAGTGGTCGAAATTCATTGCCACGGGGGCGTTCAAGCGAGTCAGCGCATCTTGCAGCACCTGGCCTCGGCAGGCTGCGTCATCGAGTCCTGGCAAGAGCGAACGACCTCGCTGCACGCCGATGCAATCGTTGCCGAGGCGAAGCTGGAACTCCCCCGAGCCGTAACCTCTCAGGCCGCGTTGCATCTGCTCGATCAGGCCAATGGGGCCCTGACCCGTGAAATCGTTATCATTGGCAATCTTCTCGAACAGTCGAACTTCGAAGTTGCCGAGCAGAAGTTAGCCCATCTTCTGTCCCTGGCTTCTTTCGGCAGGCATTTAACACAGCCGTGGCTGATTGTCATTGCAGGTCCACCTAACGTCGGCAAGAGTAGCCTGCTGAATAAGATTGTTGGCTACGACCGCGCGATTGTGCTCGACATGCCGGGCACCACGCGGGACGTGCTGCACGCGACGACGGCCCTCGACGGGTGGCCGGTACAGTTCTCGGACACCGCTGGCATTCGTGTGTCTGACGACGAAATCGAACAGGCAGGCATTGCCAAAGCGAAAGCGGCGATCAAGACGGCCGATCTGGCAATCGTCATGCACGATGCCACCGACGTAAAGCCAGATGAATTAGATCAGTCGCTGCGTGAGCTTCCCTCGGCTCTGCATGTGGTCAACAAGATCGACTTGGCCGGCGACATTCGCGTACCCAATTCAGGCGAGATGCTGGCGACCAGTGCCGTTACCGGGCAAGGGGTGCCGGAATTGATCACGTCGATTGTCTCTCGCCTGATCCCCTACGTCCCTCAGACGCACCAGCCGCTACCATTCACCGATCGTCAGGTCGACGGTCTAAGACAATTGCACTGCCAAGTCCAACGTCGCCAATTCGACGACGCCCTTCAGTCTATCGAGAAGCTGCATAGCGCATGAACGAGCACGACCGCGCGAAGTATCAGACCGCTCAAGCCCCCGGTCCTCAGCACCATATGGATGCGGACGATGTCATCGTCAGCCGTGACACGTTCCGAGACAATCGCATTCCGCCGGGGCAATCGCGCACGAAAAAGTGGCCGGTGCTCCATGCGACGATTGTGCCAGAGGTAACCCCAGAGACATGGTCGCTGCAAGTGCTGGGACTCGTAGAACGCCGGCTGTCGTTCAACTGGGAACAGTTCCAGAGTTTGCCTCGAGTAAAGGTCTTCTCCGATTTCCACTGCGTGACACAGTGGTCGCGTTTAGGAAACTTGTGGGAAGGCGTTTCGACACGTTACCTTCTAGAGCAAGCCGGCATACGACCGGAAGCCAAGTTTGTCCTTTGCCATGGCTACGATAACGGCTGGACGACCAACATACCGCTCGAAGAATTTTTGAGTGAAGATGCTTTGCTGGCCGATACGCATGACGGCATGGCGATCAACGCCGATCACGGCGGGCCTGTGCGCGGTATTGTCCCGAAGCTGTACGCCTGGAAGAGTGCCAAGTGGATCAAAGCGATCGAACTTAGCGCGACCGACAAGCCTGGCTACTGGGAGCAAAGCGGATACCACAACGTAGGCGACCCTTGGAAAGAGCAGCGGTTCGGCGATAGCCAGCTTCCGCCTGGCTGGTCAGACGAGCCCGACGGGATTTAGCTTTCGCCCGATCGTTTGGCAAACAGAAGCGCCGTCGCGTAACCGAGCGGATCGCCTAGTTCTTTCGAGTGTTCGGCCAGCCGTTGGAAGTTCCCCGCATTCTCGCTCAGTTCGATCAAGCTTGGCGATATTCCAATGGTGTGTATGCCTGGCGGGATCATCTCCAGAGCAGTTTCGAGGGCTTGATCGTGATGCCCCAATCGCGAGAGAAGCTCGATGTAGGTTTCGATTGCCAGCGAACCTTCACGACGAATATCCGAGGCTTCGGCTTTTTCACGGAAGTAGGCCAGGCCACTCTCGGCGCTCTCGCCTAGCAGTGTTTGAAAATAGAGCTTGTGGCTTGGGTAAAGATCGGTGAACGGAGGTGTCTGCTCGTATTGAAACGCCTGATCCAATCGCGAGCCATAGTCGACCAGTTCCAACGCTTTGCGAAGATGTACCTCGTCGCGAAGCACCCGCGAAAAGCGAACCGTCGCGGCAAGGTGGCTGGTGTCGATGTGATAGGCCGAGTTGGCAAACAGCCAATCACGTGGGGCAATGATCTCGCTCAGCGTCTTCTCTTGTGGCTCGGTTCCTTCTTGGTGCGATACATCGGCACTGACGGTCCCCATCAGTTCGGTGTAAACGTGATCGAGAAGCAGAGCGGCCAGTGGCTGCTGGGCGGCCGGAGGCATGCCGGCCAGTTGTTGTTCATAGGTAGTGACTGAATTACACGTGCCGTAATGTTCCAACATCCAGCGGAAGCCGATCTCTGGCGCGACTCCTTCATACAGGGCCACTTCGATCAGGTCTTCCAGGTTTTCTTCATCAACTTCGATCTCGTTCAGGGCTTCAATGACGGGAGCCTTGTCGCCGACCGGACGCAGATAGTACCACCCTTCACGAATTTGTCCGGCGTCCAACAACAGACGTCCGACTTCGTCGCAGGCTTCGACCAGCGCGTCTTCTAGCTTCGTTCGCTGCTCTTCGGAGAGATCTTCCGAAACACCGGGAAACAGCAGTGGCAGGCCGAGCTTCGCTCTGGCGCGCAGCTTGTACATCTCGAATAGCTGAACATGCTGCTTCTCTTGACGAAAATACTCGATCATATTTTCGATCGCCGCCAAACTGCCCGATTCTTGGATATGTTGACGGAACTGGTCAAAGACTTCCTGCGAAACCACGGAAAACCCCATAGGACACGCGATGAAACGAACAAATCACACATCTCGTATCGTAACAAGCGGCACCGGCGATGAATAGCAACACGCGGCCGTTTAGAAATTCAAGCGATCGGCAGAGTTAGCGGTACCGCTGTGATCCATGCCATTAATGATGTTGCGGATTTGGCTCAGCGTGGCCGTTTCCAGTATTCCCGAGTCAATCACATCTGCCAACATGGTGGGGTCGCCAAGCCCCATCTCGACGTCGAGTTGATGGATCCAACGCAGGCAGTTCCCGCGACTGATCACGCCGGTGGGTCGTTCGTCCTTAACGACAATGACTCGGCGTATGGCAGCTTGGCTGAGATACTCGTAGACATGAATTGCCGGATCCGATTCCTCGAAACAGACGGCTTCGCTGCGTATCATTTCCGATACCTGCATGTCACCGGCTTCCGGTTGGCGAAACGCTTGCATCAGGTCCTTTTCAGAAATGACACCAACCAGGTAGCCTTGCTGGTCGACGACAGGGGCCGAATTGACCCCCTCTTCAATGAGCAGCCGCGTGGCGACCGAAATTGTATCGGACTGGGCTATGGTCAGGATTGGTGAAGTCATGATCTCGGACGCGGTCAGGTGCTCCATGCATTCTCGCACCTGATCGTCGGACGCCAGTATTCCGTCTGATTCCTCGCAGTTCCCCAAGCACACGATGCGACGCTTGCCGGCGCTCTTGGCAGCTTTCAAGGCGATCTCCGCGTTATCAATCAACGCTTCGAGTTTAGGAACATCGTTGTTTCGTTGGGCAATCCCCATGCTCACCGAACAGTAGATCGACTCTCCATCGGCTTCGACGCCCATTTTGTTGACTAGCATTTCGATACGCATTGCAAGACGATAGGCGTTTATCTCCGCACATTCTGGCAGAACCAAGAGCAAGCGATCGCTATCCAGACGACACAAGTAGTCGATTTGACGTCCTTGAACGGCGATTGTCTTGGCCAGCTTCTGTAAAACTTTGTCACCGACCTCGACGCCATACTGACGATTGATTTCGCTAAAGTCATCGATGTCGATCACAACGCACGACATCGGTAAGTGATAGTTTCGAGACCGAACCCATTCTCGTTTCAGCTGGTCGTTCAGATAGCGAAGCGTGGCCAAACCGGTTAGGGGATCGTTTCGCTCTATGGTGCGAAGATGGTTTTCCAGTTCGATAACTCGCCCCGCCGAATTAATTCGCGCCAGCAGTTCTTCTCGGCCAATCGAATGGGAAATCACATCGTCAATCCCCAGGCGATACGCCTGCGTGGGATCTTTTAGCACTCCTTGCTCGGCCAGCACCATCGTGAAGACATACCGAGGCAAACGTTCTTCTCGGATCCAGCGGCAGAAAATCTCGGCAGAGGCCTGACCCTTCCCCCAATCGCTGATCACCACCATGGGGCAATCTTCGCGAATAAGTTGTTGGGCCGAGATATACTCGCCGCAGACGCGTACTTTCATGCCGACACTTTGCAGCCACGCCGTTATGAGCCCGATGGACGGAGAGCCATCGTTGATCACCACCGCGCTCTCGCCGCTAAGCTCAGGGACTGCTTGATGCTTGCCCCAATGGTAATTGGTCGTATGCCCTTGGGCTGCGCTCAGAAAACGTACTATGCTGTGCTGCTCGGCAGATAACACTTTGAGCTTGTCAAAGGTTTCCTCGAATGCAGTGACGATTGCCGGATCGAACTGCGTGCCGCTGGCCTCGCATATCATGGCCCGTGCCTCGTCAAGACAGATCGCATCTTTGTAGACACGCTTGCTCGAGAGTGCATCGAAGACGTCGGCCACACTGACAATCCGCGCAGCCAGTGGTATCTCGACTCCCTTCAATCCTTCCAGGTAGCCACACCCATCCCAATGCTCGTGATGATACCGAGCGATCTCGGCAGCCATGTGAAAGAACGATCCGCTCGAGCTGCTCTTAGCCGCCTCTTGAAGTGTTTCCGCTCCGATGCGGACGTGCTGTTTCATCGCATTGAATTCTTCGGCGGTCAAACTCCCAGGCTTCAGCAGAATAGCGTCGGAGATGCCTACCTTGCCGATGTCATGCAGTGGGCTCGAACGAAAGAGGTCTTGCAGAAACGAATCGTCGATCGCGTCCTGGTAAGGCCCGCTAATCCGCAGTTGTTCGGCAATCATTTGCGAATAGGCACGCATTCGAACGAGGTGTTCGCCTGTTTCCGTATCGCGTGAGTCGGCCAACTTGGCCAGGGCAAAGACCGCAATATCTTGGGTTTCTTGAATGGCCATCGAGCGGTTTTCGACAATCCGTTCGAGTTCTCGAGAATAGCCTTCGAGCTTGCGTTCGGCCGTGGTTGCTCGCATTAGAGCGCTATGCAGCCGGATAAAGACGTCAATCTTTGCGGTTAATTCCAGCCATCCGATCGACTTGTCGATGACGTCATCGGCGCCGACCGCGAACATCTGCAACCGCTGCGTTTCGTTCAGCCCTTCCCCGAGGACCAGAAGTTGGATGGGTCGACTCGCAAGTTCGTGACGGATTGTTCGACAGATTTCAACGGCGGAGTCTTCGCGCAGATGGAAATCGAGCAATATCAACGCCGGCTGAACTTGCTCGATCGATTCGCGGATGCTTGCTCCGCTTTCCAATACGTGAATCTCATGATTTTCGCTTAGGACGTCGCGCAACTTCTGACGAATCGCGTCAGTGCGCTCGATCACCAGCAATCGACACAGCATGGCCTGCCACCGTACTTTGATCAGGCAATCGTTTCGCGCCTGAGGTCTGGTCGCTAAAAAAACGCTTGTTGTTCCCTAGTTACTTGAAAACATAGGAAACTTAGACTGCTCACCATACTCGGCAACAATGGTTACCCTAAAACCCCCCAACCACTGCCGACAACAATTGCCGCAACCAGCACTGCCCGCACAACCGATGCAATCGGCAGCAAACCTTTACGTTAGCTGCGAATATTACGTGGTACGACACGATGGAAATGCAGTTCCACTTCCCCGGCTACCACGCGACGAAGTCCTTCAACCAGGCACGCAGGCTCGTTGATTTCCTGGCCAATCCGGACAATCTCGTCAATCTTGGTGCCAGGTTCTACGGAAAAGGTCTCTTGATGGACGATCTGATTGCCCGCATCAAGTTCCGGCACGATGAAATGACATGTCGCCCCGAACGTAAGCATACGAGCCTCGTTGGCATCGTGATAAGGACGAATCCCTGGAAAGCTGGGCAGAAGCCCATGATGAAGGTTGATGATCCGTCCCCCCGCATATTTCCAACAACTGCTTGCCGGCAATACGCGCATGTAGCGAGCTAACAGGACATAGTCGACGTCGTACTGGTCGAGGATTTCGATCATCCTCTCGTCATTGGCTTCGCCTTTCTCGCCGCCGATGTTTTGCCAATCGACGCCGTGGCTTTCGGCCAGGCCCTTACAGTTGTCCCGGTTTCCGATCATGACCGCTGGAATCGCGTGGATATCCCCCGCCTTGATTGCGGCAAGCACGGCTTGGGCTGGCTCGGACCGGTACGTGGTACAGATTGCGATGCGGGGACAATTACGGCGGACGTCGGCGGACCAGACACGGATAGAAAGCTTTTTGAGACGGCCTATCTCGGTCAACGCCGTTCGAAGTGAGTTGTAGCGATCGGCGTCGATATGAACCCGCAGAAACATGGCAAAGACGGCTTCTTCGTCATGGTCGTACATTTGGATTTCAGCGATGTTTGCGCCTAAACCCGTCACATAGTGAATAATCGGATCGGCCAAACCCACATTATCGGGTCCGACTGCGGTGATCACAACGAGCATCGCCAACTACCTATAGAGTTCTTAGAAACAAGGATAGAGCCCGATTCGAATATCGACCCGAACTAGGCATTGTAGCATCGGTTTGCTACCTTGTCCGAATAAGCCATACATCTTACTTATGCCACCATTTCGCCGAGGATGGCCAAAATGATCCAAAAGAAGGTTCGCCGAGAAGATCTTGGCCCAGATGAAAATCTATGCGAACACTGCACCGCCAAGTGCTGCCGCTACTTCGCGCTGCCAATTGATACACCCACCGATTTCTCTGATTTCGAGTTCATCCGGTGGTACCTGTTGCACGATCGGGCCTCGGTCTTTTTCGACGAAGGCGTTTGGTATTTGTTGGTCCACACCACCTGCAAGCATTTGCAAGCGGATTATCGCTGCGGTATCTACCATACCCGCCCTCAGATCTGTCGTGACTACACCACAGACGCTTGCGAGTACGATGACGATTGGTGCTACGAGAAGTACTTCGAGACCCCAGAGCAAATCTGGGAGTACGCCGAGGCAACCACGCTTCGCCGCCCCGGCCAAAGCTTGCGAAGCACCAAGCCGCCAGCGCTTCCGATCTTGTCTTAGCAAACATAGTCAGCAAATGCTTTTAGCCCCGAAAGGGGCTGAACCGTGGCATTCCAGGCGAACAATTGCCAAATCGAACTGTCCCACTCTTAATCCAATCGCCCGAAATCTATCGAACCCAAACCTCATGTCCAGCAAGAAGAAGCTCATCCAACCCCGTACGCTCAAGGGTTTTCGCGACTATCTGCCAGACGTGATGATGCCGCGCGAGGAGCTGATCAACACGGCTCGCCGCGTTTATCGTTCGTATGGATTCGCCCCCATCGATACGCCGACGCTGGAATATGCCGAGATTTTATTGGGCAAAGGAAGCGATGAAACCGATCGGCAGATGTACCGCTTCGAGGATCATGGCAAACGGGACGTAGGGATGCGTTTCGACCTGACGGTGCCCCTGGCCCGCTTCGCCGCGCAGCACATCGGCGAACTGGGAACCCCCTTCAAACGTTATCACATCGCAACCGTCTGGCGGGGCGAGAATACCCAGCGAGGACGTTATCGCGAGTTCATGCAATGCGATTTCGACACTATCGGCACTAAAAGCATCGTGGCCGATATCGAAACGGCACTGGTCATTCATGACCTGATGTTGGCCATTGGCTTCGACGGTTTCACGGTTCGCGTAAACAATCGTCAGGTACTCTCCGGCCTACTCGAAAAGCTGCAACTGGTCGAGAATTCGACCGAGATCCTGCGTGCGCTCGACAAGCTGGCCAAGATTGGCGCCGAGAAGGTCGCCGCTGAAATGCAAGAGACCGCAGGCGCATCTGCCGAGCAGGCCGCTCAGGTATTGAAGCTGGCAGAAATTGGCGGCTCGACCGACGAGATTCTCTCGGCACTCGACCGCCTGGTCGCTGGCAGCGAGCAAGGCGAAATGGGCGTCGGCCAACTGCGTGAGTTGACCGCAGCAACGGCCGCAGCCGGCGTCCCCGCCGAACGGCTTCAAATTGACGTCTCGATTGCCCGCGGTTTGGACTACTACACCGGGACGATCTTCGAGACCTTCCTTGGCGAGCTACCTGGCATCGGCAGCGTCTGTAGCGGCGGCCGTTATAACGATCTGGCCAGCTTGTATACCAATCAAGAGCTGCCCGGCATCGGAGCATCGCTGGGTCTCGACCGACTTCTGGCCGCCATGGAAGAGCTTGGCAAGATCGAAGCCCGGACGACACCGGCGGAAGTGTTCATTCCCTACTTCGACCAGACCAGCTTGCCGCAATATCTGCAGATCGCCGCCACGCTTCGTGCAGCTGGATTCAACGTTGAACTTTATCCCGATGCCAAGAAGCTCGGTCAACAGTTGAAGTATGCGGACCGCCGAGGGTTCAAAGTGGCCATCGTTGCTGGCGACCGTGAACTGGCCGAGAACAAGTGCCAGGTAAAGGATCTGAAGAC
This sequence comes from Bremerella alba, assembly GCF_013618625.1. Classification (NCBI taxonomy): domain Bacteria; kingdom Pseudomonadati; phylum Planctomycetota; class Planctomycetia; order Pirellulales; family Pirellulaceae; genus Bremerella; species Bremerella alba. The sequence goes on from NZ_JABRWO010000001.1 coordinate 697,208, forward strand.
CGGCGACACGACCGAGGCCAGCCTCGCGGGGGGTGCCAAGGAACTGATTGCGGGTATTTCTCAAATTCTGCGGCCCACCGCATAACCCCCATGACAAGGTGTTGTCACCCCTAGTTGCGATATTGAAGCCATCCAAGATCTCCGGCTTCTCACCTCGCAACTTTCCCGAGGGCAACACCGATGACGATCCGCACGAACCACTATGAAGTCGCGCTCGAAGCCTTCTTGCGTGACGAAAAGATCCCCTACATCGCCGTCGATGAACGTCGCCGATCGTTGTACGGGGCTGGCTCGCTGAAAAACCTCGATTTCATCGTCACCCCCAGCGGCAGCGAGATGTCGTGGTTGGTCGATGTGAAGGGGCGCAGATTCCCATCCGGTCGCAAAAACTGCTACTGGAAGAACTGGACCACCACTGACGACCTGCAAAGCCTGTCGCAATGGCAGCGGCTATTGGGTCCGCAGTTTCGCGGCTTGCTCGTCTTTGTGTACGAGGTCGTCGGTGATATGGCCCCGGTGCCGCAGAACCTCTTGTATCCGCATCAAGACCGACTCTACGCGTTCATCGGGGTACGGCTCGACTTGTACGTCGCGTGGGCCCGCAAGATCTCGCCACGCTGGAAAACGATGTCGATGCCCACCAAGGCCTTTCGCCAACTGGCCGAACCGCTACAGGTCACCCTCCGCACGCCGGTTGTCTCGGGAGGTGACTTCGACCATCGCCGGGCCAGCAATACGGCCCCGGCCATCGCTTGAAGAGATCGGGGCCGCCGTAAGGATGGTCCTTCATCGGAATGAGCCGCGCAAGGGGCTGGGGATTATTTGCGCTGGCTCATTTCATGAACCATATCGACCAACGCCCTGGCATTGTCGACGGGCGTTTGTTGCATCACACCATGCCCCAGATTGAAGATATGCCCTGGCCGGCCGGCAGCCTGGTCGAGGACATCCTTCGCGCGGCGGCGAAGCTCCATCGGGTCGGCCAGTAGCGACACCGGATCGAGGTTCCCTTGCACGGCGATGTTGTGGCCTATCGTTTCCCAGGCAACATCCAAGCGAATTCGCCAATCGACTCCCACCACCGCTGCACCCGTTTCGGCCAGCATCGGCAACAGGGCCGGGTTGCCGGTAGCGAAGTTGATCACCGGCACGCCCGGGGCAATCTGCGCGATGATATCCTTCACGTACGGAAGCACATAACGTCGATAGTCATCCGGGCCCAGCGCTCCGGCCCACGAATCGAACAGTTGCACGGCTTGGGCACCGGCAGCGATCTGGGCATTCAAATAACGCGAGATCGCACGCACAAAGCGTTCCATCAGTTCTCGCCAAGCACCCGGGTCGCGGAACATGAGGGTCTTGGTATTCACGTAGTCGCGGCTACTACCCCCTTCGATCGCATAGCTGGCCAAGGTAAACGGGGCCCCGGCGAAACCAATCAACGGCATGTCAGCCGGCAAATCGGCCCGCGTTTGCTTAACCGTTTCCATCACGTAATGCAGTGAGTCGGTGCTTTCCAGTTCCAACACGCGATCGACATCGGCCGCTTCGCGAATGGGGTTATGAATCACCGGGCCTTCCCCCTTGGCGAATTCCAAATCCAAACCCATGGGCTGCAAGATCGGCAACAGGTCCGAGAAAATGATCGCCGCGTCGACGCCCAACTTCTCGACCGCCGTACACATCACCTCGCTACAAAGCTGAGGATTGGCACACAGTTCCAAGAACGAAGTTTTCGCCCGAACTTCGCGATACTCCTTCATGTATCTCCCAGCCTGACGCATCAGCCAGACAGGCGTGAAGTCGGTCGGCTCGCGGCGACAAGCTTTGAGGAACGCACTGTTGTACCACGGTGCTTCTTTGTTGAGCGCGGCCTTGGTGGTCTCTTGCAGGACGGCGCGAATCTGACGCTTTCGCACGAGGATATCCTGAGATCGCTCGGCCGCAGTCGCCACCAACGGCCCCATCTTGGGATGCTCTGGCTCGACATCCACCGGGTAGCCCAAGTCACGCAGGCGTTCGCTCATCGTGGGGCCGACGCTGCAGATAACCGTACCGCGCAGGGCCGCTGAAAAGGCCTCCATCTGCCCCTGTCGCTGAGCCAACTTCAAGACGTGATTTAACTGGTTGGCCGACGTGAACAGCGACACATCGATCTTGCCGTCGATCATCTTTTGAATGTTAGCCGCCAAGGGACCAATATCTTCTGGCAAGTCCCAGTCATAGACGTGCAGTGTCTCGACGTTCGCGCCGCGGGCCTCAAGCCCCGCAACCAGGCTGGCGTTGGCGATACCATATTCCTGCACCACCAGCGTTTGGTTGGCGATGTGAATTTCGGTGTCGATCGTCTGCAAAATCTCGCGCCACGTATTGGGCTCAGGCACTTTAATGGTCGGTGTGAGCTTCACTTCCCGCATCGCGGCCACGGGCTTTGGTCCCCGGCAGATCGTGATAATATCTGACAGGGAATCCAGAAATCGCTGCTTGTCGACTTTGCGGTCAATGGCCGCCAAGAGGTGGTTAAAGCCGACACCGGTCATGAAAATAACAATGTCGATCTGTCCGGTGATGACCCGATTGGCAAAGTCGATCGCCGGCTGATTGTCATCCAACGGCACTTCGCGCATCGAAGGACTCACGTGCGCGACGCCGCCAAACTTTTCAATAATCATCGCCATTTCTTTTCCGCGACGACTCTCGAACGAGGCAACATTCAGGCCTGCGAAGTTTTTTCCATTTTCTGGCATATCGTTCTATTCCGCGTCTAGCTCTATTGGGGTGGGCGGTCGACAGGTGGTCATTCCGAGTTGAATATTCACTCGGAAACACCCCCGGACGGTCAACTTCCTCGAAGAATGCTTCCAACATCAACGGCGGAGAGCCCTCCAATTCATTGACCGGCTTGTATTCTATTCCTACGATGATGATTGTGCAGTGTACACCACCTTAAGGTGCGCAACTGCCACGCTCTTCTGATTTTAGCAGTTTGCGGTCTCGGCCGGTGAACGAAGGCTTTTCGTGAGTTCCCCTAATGCAACTTTCCTGCTTCTACTGCAGCAAGAACCTAACGGCAACTGCCGAACAATTGGGTGGCGAAGTTGTATGTCCGCATTGCGGGAATGTCGTTCGTCTGCCCGATGCCGAGCAGTTGCATAAGACCGAAGAAGACCATCAACCACGCGCCCACCACTGGCTGACCGATAGCATCTCCGGCTTTGCTTCGCTGCTGATTCACATGGGCCTTTTGTTTGTTCTGGCTGCGGTCACTTGTGATTATCGCAGTGGACTCCCCGAAGGCGAGGAAGTCTCGATCGGGGAACTCCCCGGAATTGATCTGACCGACTCTGGAGGCGATGTTCTCGATACGAGCGACGTCGAGCAAACGTCCGACACGGCCAGTCTGGACGAGTTGGTCGCCGATATTGAGCCCCCCACGGCTGCCACATCCGAGATGGGCGCGGAAGTCAGTCTGTCACAGCTACTACCCAGCGGTGCCGCAGGCGGCGCGGCAGGATCGCTAAACACCATCGGCGGAGGCGGAGGAGCCGTCGGTGCCGGCACGACCTTCATGGGAGTCCGAGCCGAAGGTTCACGAATCTGCATTATCGCGGACTGTAGCGGAAGCATGAGTGGCCCGAAAATCGAATACTTGAAAGACGAAGTCCTGGAAGCCATCCGCAGTATGCCGCGAGAGAGTGAATTTCAAATCGTCTTTTTCAACAGTCAAGCCGTTCCCTACAACATGCGTGGATGGCGAAACCCAAAACGCGATCTCGACAACGTTAAGCGTTGGCTTAACACCGTCTCGGCCCAAGGTGGTACCAATCCGATTACAGCCTTTCAAGAAGCGTTTAAGCTGACCCCTGCCCCCGATGCCATCTTCTTCATGACCGACGGTCTGTTCGAACCCGATGTTGTCCCCGGCGTGAAAGCCCTGAATGTCGGTGGCAGCAACAGGACCAAAGTTCATTCCATTTCTTTCATCGACAAGTCAGCCGAACCATTCATGAGGCAGATTGCTAACGAATCCGGAGGATCGTACCGTCATGTCTCTGCGTTTTGAAAGCCCACGCGAAAACACGTGGCGCGGGCAATGCGTGGCGGTTCTGGTCGCCGTACTTTGGTTCGTCATTCCGGTCCACGTTCAGGCCGATCGGCTTATCCTCCGAGATCTCCGTTTGCTCAGCAACATCACCGTGATTGGCTTCGACGAAGAAGGGGTCAAGGTCACCGACAACAACCTCATCCCTTGGCACGAGATTGAACTGGGCACGATCAGTCCAGACAAGCAAGCCGACTTCGATCGACTGCGGAAGGAACTGGGCGATCCCCTCTTTCGTATCCACCAACGACTGAAAGTGGGAGACTACGCCGGAGCCCGCGAACCGGCCGAGGCTATCTTCGATCGCTACAAAAATCGTGACTCCAAAGTCGCATACATGGTATGCCAGGCCACCATGTGGGGGCGACTCGCCCAAGGTGAACGCGAAGCAGCGTTGGAACCTTACTTCTGTTGCTTGCGAATCATGAAGAAGTCAGCCCGTACCAGCGAAGTGACGCAGCTGCCCGGTAGCCGATCGCTCGACTACGACAAGCAGACCGGCCTGACATCCGACATGCTGCCGATCTTCTTCGATCGCGACAAAGCTGCCCAGGCATTGCCCTTGGCCAGCACGGCGGCCACATCGATCGGCTCGAGCGCCCCCGACGGTGTGCTAGTCTATATGGCGTCGTTGGCGATTGCCGCCGAGGACTTCGTCCAGGCTGAATCGTGGCAGAAACGCATCCGCAGCGGCAATCCTACCCTGAAACAATGGCCCATTATCCTGACGGCTCAAGCACGCATTCAAACCGGCGATCTGATCGGTGCTCGGGCTGACCTTGAGCCGCTGATCCATAGCTTCGAGACCTGGAACCAACCGGTTGCGTGGTACCTGTTGGGCATCTCCGGCGCTCGCTCGAGCGAGTTTTTGCGGATCGAAAATGGCGTGCTCGATTTACTGCACATCCCTGCCCTGTATGGCAACGACTATCCCGAACTCGCTGCGGCTGCCCTGTCAGAAACTTACTCGGCGTTCAACCGCGTCCAGCAACCGGAACAGGCCCAGGACATTCGTCGGCAGCTTTTGCTGTTTTACGGCGGAACGATCCACGCCCAACAACTTCGCGAAGCGACCCAGTCCAAAAGCAACCCTTGAGAGGCACCCTGATATGCGACACAAGACGACGCCCAAGACGGGCATCATCTATTGCCTGGTACTGCTGGTAGCAGTGTTTACCGTTCAGCTCTGGGCCCAAGATTCCTCAGGGCCCGCTCCAGACTCGCCCGACACGTTGACGCTCGACGGCAACGACGAGGCCACCATCGCGCCGCGTGCCGACTACGAAGAAAAGACGCTGCTCGACACGCTCATGGATGGTGGTACTGTCGGCGTTTTGATCGGCCTTTTGTCAATGGTTGCGATCGGCTTCATCGTCGAACACTTCCTAACCATTCGCAAAAGTGTACTCATGCCGGAAGGGGTCGCTTTTGAACTTGAAGAAATGATTGCTCAGGGACGCGTCGACGAAGCACTGGAAATCTGTAAGAACCCCGAGCACGAGTCGCTGCTGACCTACGTCGTGCAAGCAGGCCTCGAACGTTTCCGTGGGGCCGAGTTTGGTTTTGCCGAATACAAAGCGGCCGTTGAAGAAGCCGGCGAGGATCAAACGGCCAAGCTCTACCGCAAGACCGAAGTGCTCGGTTTGATTGGTTCGATCGCGCCGATGCTCGGGCTCACCGGTACGGTGCTCGGTATGATCAAGGCCTTCAATACGATTGCTTCGAGCGGCGGGGCCCCGAAACCTGAAGATCTGGCCGGTTCGATTGGTCAGGCATTAGTGACGACGCTGCTAGGCCTGGTCGTCGCGATTCCGGCAATGGTGGCCTATAGCTACTTTGGAAACCGCATCGATTCGTTGGTAGCAGAAGTCGGAAAACGAGTAGAACAAATTCTGACGCCGCTAGGTCGCCGTCGCTAATCGCTTAGGGAGAATGACATGAAGCTCTCTAAGAAGCGAGTGCGACACACCAAGGGGATGGACATCACGCCGATGATCGACATCGTCTTCTTGCTGCTGATCTTCTTCATTACGGTAAGCCAGGTCTCGGAAACCAATCGCGAGAAGCTGGAACTACCAGAGCTGAAGGGTGCGAAGGATCAAAAGAAGACTTCCCTGGTCGTCAACATTAACAAGGCCGGCGAGATCGTTGTGGCCGGCAACCCAGTCCAGCTAGCCGATATAGCGTTTTTGGTGGGGAATGAACTCGAAGCCAACGGAGGCGACGCTGCCATGGTAACGGTGGTGGTTCGCGTCGATCAGAAAGCAACCTGCGAAGTCCCTAATGCTTTGGTCAAGCAGTTGGCCAGCCAAGGGATCTCTAAAGTTCGCCTCGCCGTTCAGGTACCCAACTAAGCCATGAAACTTTCCAGCCATAAACGAGCCCATAAACGCCAGATCACGCTGGAGATGACCAGTATGATCGACGTCGTATTTCTGCTGCTGATCTTCTTTATTGTCACCGCCAGCTTCACAAAGACCGAACGTGACCTGGACGCTGTGACTAAAGTGAATGAGAAGTCCAGCAGCGCCGCCGAGACCGACTTAGAGCCAGCCGTCGTGCTATTGGCTCAGGTCGACGGCGGCTGGGTCTATCAGATCGGTTCTAATAACCTCACCACCTTCGCCGAGTTGCAGGAAGTGCTCGATAAGTTTCCTAACAAAACCGACGGAGCGTTCGTGCGTGCCCCCGATGCCGCACCTTACGGAATGGCAGCCTCGGCCATTCAAGCTTGCAAGAACGCCGATTTCCCCGGCGTTTCATATGTTCCCCTAGCCAATTAAAGAGTAATCAATCTCTCACGTGTTCCCTGTACTGAAATGGCGATTCGCGTTGACACTTCTCGGTTGCATCCCATGCACCGTGATGTGCCTGATGCCGCTGCGCGCTGTTTCTGCTCAAAACGCGTTGGTCAACGACACGCGTTCTCCGCAGCAAATGATTGAGGAATATCGCCGAGTCGATGGCTATCTAAGCAAAATGAAGCTGCCCCAACAGCGGCTGCTCTTGATCGAGCGATATCTGAAGGGTGCCCTGCCGGCCAACGAGCGTGAAGAACTGCTCGATCAAGGCTCGCAGTTGTACGCGTCCCAACTGATGCGATACGCCGATGACCCGGCTCGGTCGAAACACTACCTGGAAAAGGTCCAGCAGTTTCTCGCCGACCATCCCAGTGCCGACACGCCTGCAATTCAGGTGATGCTTCTGCAAGCCGACTACAACCGCGGCGAAGCAGCCGTCACGCGTTGGCTGAATGATCCGGCGGATAAAGAGTCTCTCGTCGAGGCACGCAGCGAATTTCAGCGGATCGCTCCGAAGCTGGTCGACTATCACAAGTCGATTCAAAAACGAATTGAAGAGCAATGGGACATCATCGACCGCATGCCCTCTGGCACCGGACGAGAAACTCGCGAAAAGGTCGTGCGCGAACTGGAAGGAGTCGTCGGCCGGGCCGCGTTCTTCGGCGCGTGGTCGAACTATTACCTTTCGCTGGTCGAGGATATGCGTGGGCCATCGAAATACTCGAAGATCGCCATTGGTCTCTTTCGCGAGCTATTGGACTTGAAGGTCGATCCGAAAGCGACCACGCCTTGGCATGAAGTGGCCGATCCGAATCGAATGGGACTCCAACAGGAATGGCGAGCCCGGGCGTTAATCGGTCTCGCCATGTCTGAGATCCTGGACGACAATGCTCTCGACGGGCAGCGCTGCTTTGCACTTCTAGAGGCAGGCCCAACCAGCGCCGCGATCGCCGATCAATCCGACTATTGGTACTGTCGAGGGCTTATCAATGCCGACAAGCTCGACGAGGCGGCCAACTTTGCCAAGACGACCATTCAAGACTTTCAAGGAAATTCGTCCCCCGGCAAGACAAGTCTATGCGTGCTGTTGGCAGACACCGGACTTCGGGAAGGTGCCAATGCTCCTAAAATCCACGAAATGGGCGTTCAGGGTTTGATTGGCTTGGCCAAGCTGGGCCATCACTCGGCGGCCATTCAGTTGGTCGAAAAGTACGAGCTTGATCTCGAGACCTCGCAGGGTTTCTACATGATGTGGCTCGTCGGCCAGCAGCAATTTGCCAACGCCGAAAAGTCGAAGTCCGACGACGACTACCGCACGGCGCAAGCCCAGCTTCGCGATGCCTTGGCGGCACCCGAAGCCAAGAAAGACCTCCTTTCAGCAAGCGAATGTCGATACACACTCGCCTGGTGCAGCTACCGCCTGAACGAACACGCTGAGGCGGGCATGAATTTTCAAGATGCCGTCTCGGGGCTGAAAGGTCCCAACCCAGGGAAAGCAGCCGAAGCGGCTTGGATGGCATTTGTGTCTTACCAGGCCCTCGCCAAAGAGGAACCCCGCTACGGTCTGCGTGCCATCGAAGTGCTAGAAGATTTGAAACGTGACTTTCCCAACCATCAGTACGCTCAAAAGGCCGACTACTTCATTGCCAAGCTGCAGCAGTCTCGTGGCTCGATGACTTCTTCGATTCGGCAGCTGCAAAGTATCGCCCCGAACGATCCGAATTATTGGTCGGCCAAGTTCGACTTGTGCAACCTGCTGCGACAACAAATCGATCAGGCCTCGTCGGAAGACGAAAAGAAAGAGCTGGCACGGCAACTCAAACAGGTCGCCGACGACCTTCAATCCCGCTTAAACCAAGACTCCGCCCAGGAGGATCGCATCTCGGGCGTGGTGCGATGCCTGTTAAATACAGCCGATTTAGCCCGTAAGAACATCTTGCCTTCCGCTGATTTGGCTAATTATGTTAGTGCGGCCAAGACGCTGGTCGCTTCCCTTCCGCCAAGCGACCGGGCCTGGGTCGACTACCACTACCAGGCCCTCATGCTGGCTCGCTCCCAAAAGAAAGATACCGAGGTCGTCGCTCATGCCAACTGGCTTCTAACAAATGCGGTCGGCACTCCGTACGAGCAATCGGCGTTGATTGTCCGGGCCCTGGAAATTGATCAGCAGGTCGCCGCCACATCGACCCCGGACATGCAGCTTCTGGAAGAAGGTTTCGACATCTATAGCCGCCTGGTGAAGCATCTCGGAGCAACGTCCGGAGCGGTGAAACAAAATAAGAACGCCAAAGTGGCCTGTTCGAAGACGGCCGATTTCGCCGAGCGGCTCCAGCGCTGGTCCGACGCGGCGACTTACCTGCGTGTGCTGGTCGCTGCCTATCCCAAGGAACAAGAGTACCTGCAACGGCTGGGAAGGGTCGAGTTCACGCTGCAGAACTACGTAGGAGCCCTTGGGCTCTGGCGCACCTTGCTGGTGGGGCTCGATCAGGGGGAAGAAGCGTGGTACGAGGCCAAGTACTACCAGCTGGCCTGTCTGCTTCAAACCGATCGTGCTCAAGCCCAAACGGTCTTAGAGCAGTTTCAATTGCTGCACCCCGATTGGGGTTTGCCCCCGTGGCGCGATAAAATAAAGAAACTTGCCCAGCAGGTCTCCGGACCTGATGGGTCATAACCTGTATGTAATTCCCGAACACGTCGAATGGAATGGCTCAAGGACCGTCTTCACACTCTGCCGACCAAAATCAATCGCAGCGAATTGACGAGTTCGTTCGCGAAGCGGAAGCTTTTCTTGCTTCCCGTGGCGGAGGACACGATCCGACCGTCTTGCCGGCGCTGGCCTATCAGTTCGGTCTCTCGCGGGAAGAGTACCAGCAGGCAATGCACATCCTGTACACGGCCCCTGCTTCACCCGAGGATGCTCCTCCTCCGGTTCCCCCCCAGCCAGAACCGGTCGCAGAAACAGCTCCTGGTTCCGTAACGCTTCCGGCGGATATTCTGGCGGATGAAGCCGAACCGCCCCTCGACGACGAACTTCTGATCGAATCGGAAATCGTAGCCGAGGACGACCAAGACTACCCCGGCGTGCGGCCTCAAGACCTTTACACGTTCACCCGTCAGGCACGCCTGATTTTGGCGGACGCACGCGGGTGGTCGGAACCCGCCTTGGCCAAAATCAACTTCCTGGCCGATCAGTTTCTGATACCGCACGCCATCCGCGGCAACCTTTACCGACGACTCGACGATACCGGCTTCAATCCCACGCCCCCAACAGAAGAGGCACCAACGCCCGATCCGATGCAGGCTTTCGCCGACCAGGCGGCACCCGAGACGGACGAGCAACTCACCCAAGAGCAGCGCGAAGCGGCCGAGCAGGAAAAGGCCGAGAAGAAGAAACGGCAATCACCGAGCAAACTCTTTAAAGTCTATCTGCGGAAGGCGATGGAAGCCCTGCCGGCCAAACGCGTGAACGAGCGACGCGAACAGAAGCTCATACGCGAGGGGACGACCAAGCTCGGTCTCAGCGAAGTACTAGCCCGTGACCTACTTTTGGAAGTTGCCAAAAGCAAAGGGTTCGTGGTCGCCTCGGAAGAAGAGAAACCCGAGGAACGCGACGTAAAACAAGCCAAAGCCGAACGGTTCACCACGTTTCAGCAGCGGGCCGCCACCATCATTGCCGGGCAAGGCGGAGTCAATTCACTAACCCGCATCATGATCGCCCAGGTAGCCACCGACCTAGGACTTTCCGACCAAGAGCGTGACGCCGCGCTCGCTTCGATTCAAAAGCAAAGCGAGAAAAACGAATCGGATACACGCCAGCAACAACGTGCCGACTCGTTCCGGCAATTCGTGCGGGAACGACTCGACAACATGAGTCACGGCATCGTGATCGCGACGCTGGCCCAGCAGTTGGTGCAGATTGGCGTCGACATGCATGGCATTCATGAAGACCTGGCATGGATCGCGCTCAGAGAAGTTCTGCAAGAGGAAGACCTGCGTCTGGTGACCGTTGGTCAGGCCGAATCTCACATCAAATCTCTCGTCGATGAGTTGATGCAGGAACAAGGATTCCTCTCAATTCAAAGTCGCCAGCGTTTGTTGGCCGAGGGGGAACAGTGGGGACTCGATCACGGCAAATGCCAACAATTGCTCGAAGACCTGGTCGTTGAATACACGCGCAAGCAAAACCGTGGACATCGCCAGGTCGCCCTGATCTTTGGGGCGTTTTTTGCCCTGCTTATTTTCGGTGGCGGTTATATCATTTACCTCGGCTCGATCCCTCCGATCGGTTCGCCAACAGCCCACCATTCTCCGGGAAAGCCCGCAACCGATCTCGCCGACCCTGACCTTCCGACCCCAGCTGAAGACGACGAGCCGGAAGAACTCGTTTGGCAGCGGCAACCATGGTGGGGTGAACCGCTTTCTATCAAACTTGAGAGTCTCTTTCGAAACGAGACCTCGTTACGCCCACGTTTGACGGCCATTTGCACCGAGGACCCCAACCGCCGCAGTAATGCCTATCGAGCACTACTGCCGCAGCTGGTAACGAAGTCCGTCGCCCAAGAGGGAGAGTCGCGAGAAGCCATCCGGGATGTGGTTATGGGGCTCGTTTATGACGAACCAAGCGGCGAAGCCGTCGATGTGATCGCCCAGACGCTGACCGAAGGAATCTCGCTGAAGGATGCTCCGATCTCGGCCGCAACGCCGTTGTCGCAATTGCTAGAGAAAGCCTACCTCAGCGTAAAAACGGCTCAGCAGCCTGGCTTGCCGGAAGATCGTCGAGAGCTTTTCCTTAAGGAACTAGAGCAACAACTGGGTATCACTTACTCTGGATCGGCAGACCCCGTCGAACTCACCATGAGTGAGATGACCCGCGAGCAGTATCGCAAGATTCGCGATCTTGCCGCCAGTGATCCGAATGCGGCGGCCCGTTTACATGCCGATCTTTCCAAAATGGCACAAAGCTACCTGCCAGCGGATCAGGTGCTGGCCAAAGACAGCTTTTTGATTGCTGATATTGCCAGCCGAATGACCGAAAACTGGACGGCCTACCAGCCGGTCGTGCAGCGGGTAATTAGTTCTCAGAAGGTCGATCGCCTGCTGCCGATACTCGATGCGTTCGAGCAGGGACTCAAAAGCTCTTCCGTTCAACAGGAACTCTCTCGAATGCTGTCGCGACGGGTCAGTCGCGGATTAGATTCAGACGATCCGGTTCAATCGGCAGCGATCGTTCGTACCGAATTGGGCCTCGATGCGGTCGTTGTTCGCGACGGTGAAATGTACCGTATGTTCACGCGAAGATCCTCCTCTTTCAACGAGCAAATGCCATCCGATATCGCACCGGACGAACTTGCTCAGGAGGTGACCCAGCTAAGTTTTCTGTCGGTTCTGGGTCATGCGGCCAGCCAAGGAGATATGGGACAGCGAATCTTCGAGGAGACGCTCAAGAAGGGGGCACCGGAACTTGAGGCCGACGCGGCAAATAGTGCGAATGCCAAATCTTCGTCCACGAAGTCGCTGGCTGCGTTGTCCAAGATCGAATCGCTCGTCGAGCGACTATATCGCGCGAGCAATCCTCTGGGCCGGATTGATATCTACAAGGAATTATGTTCGCTTTCCGGCGATGTCGAGGATGTCGACTACGCCACGTCGGCTCAGTTGGCCGAATACTTGCTGGCACCCAAACCCCGCGCCGAACAAAGCCAGATCCAAAGCGGAATCCGAGCGTTCTCGCACTGGACGAACATCAAGCTGGCCATTGCCGATCAGGTACATACGGCCCGCCGCGCCGCCGACGACATGGCCGAGATCGTGAGTGGTTTGCTTGGGGAAACAGTGGTCGTTAATAACGTGCGTACCGCTCGAGAAGAACTGCGCGAACGTTTGCTACGTAGCGGGCTCGAGGGTCTCGGCAATCAGCCTGCCCAATCCGGAGAGCTTTCGCCGCAGATGGCCAACGATATGGCCGCTTTCCTCGCCGGTCACTATCGGCAGCATGCACGGTTGAGCGGCATTTCTTCTGACCAACTCGGTCCTTCCGAACTGCCGGATGCGATCGTAGCGAGATTGATCGAGATCGAACGAGCCCAACTCGAGCAGATGTCCCTTTCCGATGCCGAAGCAGCCAAGCTCCAGGATATTACTCGCCGTGAAATTGCCCTTAATTACCTGAGCGATTCGCCCATCGCATCGATGGTGGCCAAGCAGCGGGTTTGGCTACGACTGCTGGCGCTGCGTTACGCCCAAGAGCGGCCGCAATTCCACGGGCAGTTGGAACAGATTATCGACAATTTGGAACAACAAGATGCCGCCGCGACCAGCTTGATCGAACAACTACGCCATGGCGAAATGGCGTTGGTCAACGTTTGGGAACTAACCGGAGGATCGGCATGATGGTTTTCCGTACAGGCTGGAAGCGATGGTTGATGCTCTGGGCAGTCTTGCTATTTTGCGGCGATGCTTTGGGAGCCGTTGTTTATGTTAAAGGACAAAAGGAGCCAATCTCAGGCTTCGTCGAGTCTACTGACGACACGAGCATCCGCCTGCGAATAACAACGCCTGACGGTGACGAGCTACATCGCCAGATCCTGCGCAGCGAGATCGATTTGCTGCTTCAGCCGGTCAGCCCTGGCCGTTTGAGCCAACTCTCGCCAGAGAACCCCAAGGCCTACCGCGAATACGCCGAAGAACTGGCCGAAAAGAAGACCGACCCTGAAGCAGTTGAAACGGCCAAGCGTCTGTTCATGATTGCCGCCCATCTCGATCCTAAAACCGAGGGACGAAGCGCACTTCTGGGAATGACCCTGCTCATGAACGATGCCCAAGGCGTGAAACAGTTGCGAGCGATGGCCTACCTGATCGATCCGTCGCACGACGCCGCTTTGCTGGAAGGTCAGCAGCAGGAAGTCACCACCGGGGCAGCGTTGGATGAGTCTATGCGACAAGAGGTCACCAAAGTCTTGCGAATGCTACGCCAGGGCGAGCGAGCTGACGCACGGCAACAACTGCAACGAGAAGAACTACGCAGCGCCATGCGACAAGGGACAAGCAAGATTACACCCGACGAGTGCCTGGCGCTTGTGCAAGGCCTTTGTCCTGGCTGCGGACAAGGGAAGATCCCGCCGTATATGCTCCAGAAACTCGTCGCCGCAGAGCTCGAACTTAATACCAGTCAGGCAGCCAACGACGTTCAGCCAAAGTGGGGATTCTATCTCAGCGAAACGTTTCAAAAACCGTTGCCGGTCTTATCTCTGGCCAAGGCGATCGGCTTCGACCCTCGGCAGTGTGTCTACCGCGACGGAGCGTGGGTGGAGCCCAAAAAGTAACCGCGCGGAACTAGGGAGCGATGAATTCGTCGCTGAAACGACGGACATACGAAGGATCGATTTCCGAACCTTCTTCTTCGCCGAAGTAATAAACGTTCGAGTCGGAAATGTGACGATCAGCCACATGGGCAAACAGGTACGCGGCCGCTGCGGTGCGAATGTCGTCGATCATGTCTTTCCAATTCGTTTCGCCACGCTTCTCTTGGTGGACTTTCATCAGATGGATACCGAACTTGGTTTGGATCGGTCCGACGAGTTCACCAACCGGGCGAGCAAACGCAGCTTCATGGATACGCGGATCGAGCGGCCCATGATGCTTGATCCAGCCCATGTCCCCGCCGTCAGCGGCGCTGGGTGCTTGCGAATGCTTCTTGACTGCGTCCTCGAATGAGATTTCGCCTTGTTGGATACGATCGCGAAGGAACACGGCTTCACGAAAAGCGACATCCCAGTCGAAATCCTCGAGGTTCTCTGGATTCCCAAAATAGACTTGCGAGACGTGCCGGGACGTACCGTCGAACCGTTCGTAATTCCGTTCGAAGTAGCGTCGCAGATTCGCTTCGGTCAGATAGCTTTTCAAGTAGCGTGTCCAGGCGATTTTCCAGGCCAGATTGCGACGAAGCATGGCCTGATCGACCTTGCCAGAAGCGAGGAACTCGTCGAGTGACTGACCACGTGCGGCAAGCGACTGCTTGACCTCAGCGAGGGCCAAATTAATATCTTGCTCGGAAGCGCGGAAATCGGTCGTTTGTAGATAGGAAAGGATAACCTGGCGGCGTACCAGTTGCGACATTACCGTCGAGCGATAGACGTGCAGCGCGGTATCCGGCATTTCGTCGAACACATTCAACCGCTCTAAATAACGTTCGATTTCGACATCGTAGATCGGTACGTCGTTGACGCTGGCTACTACCATCGCCCCGGTGGAAGGATGAATGAGCGTCTCTTCTGGCAGATAGGGCCCGATCGACGACTCAAGATCGCCCGACAAGCTCCATTGGTTCGCAACTTCTGGCAAGACAATCAAGCAGATCATCACTAAAAGGAACGTTGGCGATCCGATCCAAGGTTTTGACGACATGGCTTGTTCTCAATTCTTTCGGATTCTGGTACCACGTGTCGGGAAGCCCCGCCAACTTGGCTTCCCGTTGAAATTACGGCAGTGGAATATCGGTCAACTCAAAGGATACCGGCAACGAAATAATCGACGCCGGAGACCGATACACAAATTGGAAATCGCCTACTTCTCGTTCTAATACAAACTTGTACGACATCCCCACGGTATCGACGTCGCGGTAGGTTTCTTCAAACCCGGCGATATCGATACGTTCCCCGTCGGGGCCCTGCAAATATGCTTCGTTGTTGTAGACCCAACCGCGATGCGATTCGAGCGCGCCCTGCTCGTTCAACAATCGCAGCAGGATACTTGCCTCCCAAACGTCGCCATTACGTCGAAACGATTCCAGGACAACCTCGATCGTTCCTCTTGAGTCCTTCACATTCCGTGCGGTCTCTAGCTTATCGAACATGAACGTTTCGACCCGACCCGGCATCAAGGCCACCATCTGTCCGCTAAGGGTCGAAATCTTCTGCGATCCTCGTTCGACACCTCCGAGGGGAAGCTGAATATCCACGGCCGAAACGCCTTGCAGCACTTCCGTATCGAGCGAACCGGTCTGGTCTCCGGAGGTCAGGCTCTTGCCTTGCTCGTCTTCGATCTTCAATTGATCTAGCGGTAACTTAATGACAATCGGCTCGACGCGAGGTTCCCAGGCAACCTGCAAATTCAAAAACGTCCCACGCTGCGAGCGATCTGAAAGATTCAGAAACGACTCGACGCGGGTTGGTTCAAAGCGAAAGATCTCGCTCGTTCGCACCAAGGGGTTCGGCTCGCCAGAGGACGACTGCCGCGTGACAAAGGCCAGCACATTGGGCTGCCCTGCGTAGTGATAGGCCTCGAGGTTTGTTTTGGCGAACAGCTCTTCAACCGCCTGCCAGAAGGGAACTTCCTTCCAGTCGACGCTGACTATGGTGGTTTCCGCGCGCTGCCCAAAGTTGGAACGATAATCGACTAGCTTGTTCTCGGTCTGCTCCTGAATCGCCCCCAAGATATCGGCCAGCGGCTTATCCTCGACGGCGAGCGTGATGTGAGATGCCTTAGCGGCGCTATCAGCACGGGCCTTTTCCAAAATGGTTCGAATCCGCTGGAGCCGGGCCTTGGCCTCGGCCGGCGTGCTTGGCTTGACCTGCGGAAGATACTCGATCGCTTGATGACCAAGCTCGATAATCTTCCGTTCAGCGCGATCGCGATCCTCTAGCGTGTCAGAGTCTAGCCGACGTGCCCAAGCTTTGACTTGGTCCGACAAACTAGGCTCTGCATCTTGAGAATGAAGCGGTAGCGCGAGCGCAAGCACAAGGCCCACCCACATGATGGTTCGAAGCGCGTCCATGAATAGAGTTAGGAATTTCTTCCAGAAAAGGGTCCATTTGAGATGAGGTGAGCAATCATTCTAGGGATTGTGGCGACAAGTTTCCAGCGAATTCCCTGAAACTTTCCCCCTCATTTGTAGGGGTTTTTAGTCGCGCGTAACCTACGCTTGTAAGGTATTTACTATTCCCCTGACATAAACACCGGGATTGGACATGAAGTTCCTAAAGATTGCTCTGCTGAGCGCAACTTTATCCTGCCTGACATTCGGACCGTTTTTTCTGGCCGAAACTGCTGCCCAGCAAACGACTTACCCGGTAATGATCCAGCTTGATCTGAAAGACGAAACCATTCAAGCCACCCCGGTGCTCGCGACCGAACAAAGGGTCATCATGCTCGGCCGTGATGGTCGCATGTGGGATTTTGCTCCCCAGAGTGCTTCCAACTTCGTGCAGCTAGCAACCTCTTTTCGTCCTTTGCCGCAATTCGAGATGCGCGGCGATCTGTTGGCCGAGTTCGGCAACGGATACGACGTCACCGGAACAGGCAACTACCTGGTCGTGCATCCAGCCGGCCAGAAAGACGCGTGGGCCAGCCAGTTTGAGAAGCTGTTTCGATCGTTCCATCGATACTTCGCAGCACGAGGCATTCATCTGCAGCGGAACGAATTCCCCTTGGTCGCGGTCGTGTTCCCGGACTTTCGTTCGTATCAAGAGTATGCCGCCAAGGATGGGATGCGAGTTTCGCCGGGACTGGTCGGGTACTACTCTTCGCTCACCAATCGCGTGGCCCTGTACGACGTGACCCACGGCAACCACGATAACCCGGCATGGTCCGACAATATGGCCACAATCATTCACGAGGCCACCCACCAAACGGCCTTCAACACCGGTGTTCACAGCCGCTATGCACCGCAGCCGAAGTGGATGGTGGAAGGACTCGCAACCATGTTTGAAGCACCCGGCGTGTGGGATTCGCACAACCATGCAACCCTCCGCGACCGCGTCAACAAAACTCGGATGCTCGAGTTTCTGGAGTATGCCAAGACTCGTCGGCCTGCGAATTCCATGGCCCAGTTCATTGCTACCGACGACGCCTACTACAAACGCCCAGCGACTGCCTATGGCGAAGGCTGGGCAATGGTCTTCTACCTCATCGAAACACGTCCCCGCGAATTCGCTGCGTATGTCCGAAAGGTTGCCGCGCGCTCAGCCGACCAAGACTACACGGCAGAAGAGCGTCTGCGCGACTTCCAAAGTGCGTTCGGAAGTAACTTCGATCAGTTGGAAGCACACTTTCTGCGGTATATCACCGACCTGCCTAATAAGATGTAAGCCAGGCAGCTTTCTGTCATTACGCTTCTTGCTCGAGCTCGGCCTGCTCGCGCTGGGCTTGCAGCTGTTTATCGACCGCTTTATGGTGATCCCAGTTGCCCGTCGATCCGGCGCGGCGTTCATCGAGGTTTGTCAGAATATCACGCGGGCCGTACAGAATGACCGTGTCGTCGGCTTGCAGTTGCGTGTGACCGCGGGGAACTCCGATATAGTCGACCCCGGGGCGTTCGATACCCAAGACTAAGACTCCTTCTTCTGAAAGCCGCAGGCCGGACAGGTCGCCTTTGACGAGCCAGTCATCTTCCTGGACGATCATTTCCACCACCATAAAACCGTTGCCCAGGTGCAATAGATTCGAGTAGTCGGCCACTTCCAAATCGGTCCAACGACGCAAGGCCCATTCGACCAGGTTATTCAAACGCTTATCGAGCCACTCGCTTTGAGTGATGAACCATAAGATCCCTAAGCCGATACCCAATGAACCGAAGCGAATCCAGATGCTTACGGGGTGTTCGTCGCCGGTGTTCACAAACGAAAGCATCAGCGAGCTAACGGCCGTCACGATCCCGGCGTTCCCCAGAAGCATCAGCAGCATGATGATCTTTCGTCGCACCGGATGCTGCGTCACTTTGTCCGATTCCGATGTCGTAAAGCCTGCCCCGGTGAATGCGGATCGAGCTTGAAATTGCGCCAACTGGTGCGAGATGCCTGTCAGCACCAAAGCGATGGTCGCAATGCGAACGACCATTAATGAGATCACAATGACCAGAAAGAGTGAGATGATGGGCAGAAACGATGCCATTAAACCGTATTTATCCCCCGAAAACGTTTTGCTTGGAATGTGGACGTTGTGATATCGTAAGTATGCAAATCACGCGCCGATGTTCTGCTGCGTCAATACGCGTACCGCGATACAGAAACCCTAGTTAACCTCTGGCAGCTTCCCTTCTGGCAACCGGAAGTCACTATGTTCGATCCCTTCGAACCATCGTCCTGCTATATCGGAACCACCAGTTTCCTCTCAAGCGAAAATCACCACGATGCAACAACTGGCCCTGTGGACCTTTCGAGGCGACATCCTTCACCCGAATAATATCAGTGCGATCGTGGTCATCGACGACGGCCAGTATTTGGCAATCGCCGGCGACGAAGGCGCGTCGGTTCAAATCCTCCGCCGTCGTGCTCCCGGCGACTACGATGTCGATGGGATCATCGACTTGAAGGACCAACTGGAAGACAAAAAATCGGAAATAGATATCGAAGGATTAGCGTTTAGCGACTTCCGCTTGTACGTGCTGGGGTCTCACTCGAAGAAGCGAGAGAAACTCAATCCAAAACGAACACAGAAGCACAACCGCGATCGTTTGAAACAGCGCGACAAGCAGCCAGACCGGCAAGGATTGTTCGAGATCAAATACCTGGGCAGGGGGAAGTTCTCTGACAAGGTGAAGCCGTGCGACTTGCTGCCCACGCTGAAGGAAAACGATCTGCTCGCTCCTTTCCTGGCGATCCCCAGCAAAGAGAACGGCATCGACCTAGAAGGACTCGCTGCCGAGGGCGACGACCTGCTGGTCGGGTTTCGGGGGCCTGTCTTACGAGAAGGCCTGGTACCTATTCTTAAGCTTGACTTCGACAAACCGGAAAAAGCCGACGTCCTGCTGGTCGATCTCGGCGGACGTGGTATTCGCGACCTGGTGCGAACCAACAGCGACTATCTTATTCTGGCGGGTCCAATGCGGGACGAACCCCTTTCTTACAGGATCTACCAATGGAATGGTAAGGATGCGATCCCAGGCCGTGACTGCGATCAAGCGAACCTTCCACGAAACCTGGGTGAAGTCCCCTTGCCGCATTTTGGTGCCAAGCCGGAAGGGCTCGGACTGGTCGAAGAGACCGAGGCCTACTTCGATGTCGTTCTGGTCTGCGATAGCTCTTCCAATGGTAGCCCGACGGTGCTGCGAATCGCGAAACCCATTCTTGTTTCGCCGTAGCCATGCGCACGAAAAAGCTGCGTTGGGGTGGGAAAGGGTGAGAGACCTTTCCGCTTGGTGTCCCCGCGGCAGCTATTATTTCGGGCGCAAGCGCGTTTGCCAGCGCGATGGTTGACGGTAAGTTACTCTTCGTCGGTTTCCGCTTTGGCCAAACGCCCCGAGAGCTGCTCAGGCTGACTCAACTCGCTCCGCTGTTCTATGGGAAACATATTGCGTTCGAGTACTTCCGGGTCGTAGGTTGTCCACGTTTCACGAACGTTGTCTGCGTAAACCTTGCGATGGACGTTCATGTCACGCCAATGGCAGATGAATTGATCCTGATTCCACGACTTGCGCGGAAGCTGATCGTCGGTCTTAAGCAGCCGCCAGGCGCGGACCTGAAATCTTTGGGATGCACTATCCCATTGGTAGAAAATAAGTTGATTGATTACGAGACGGCCTTGTAGGTCGTACAAGTGATTAATTTCGACGAGGTCGACACGGTCGACCACGTGGGTTTCGATAGGGGAAGCCCCCATCGACGCCATCGTAAGGATGGACGCGACTACGAACGAGGTCATGCTCGTCTCCCTAGTGCCAGTCGTTGGAAATGGAGAGTTCCGCGATCCATCGGCGGAGCTACTGTGCGCAAGGCTGTCGTTCGCATTCCGGAATGCTAAAGCGCTTCTCAGTCGAGAAGTGCTCTTAAAACTCGGTACGCGAAACATGTGCCAAAACACGATGTTGGTTACCGCCAACCGACCGTAACTCTAAAAGCCAATTGACTTTTAAAAAAGCCAAAACAAGCCGAGCGACAGGCCGCTACCCAGGCATATCATTAACAATGCTCAAGTGAGGTGCACGTACCTTTATGGATGCTTATTTCTTCAACATGTTCACGGGGCGCCCATATTATGCGTTTGATTCAATCCCTAACTCGCAACCAACTCACCCTAAACCCCCACAACTCGCAGTAAGATAGATAAACCCAACTGGGGCCAGATCACGCGTATTTGGTAAGAAGTGATCCTAAGCGATACGATAGAAGTGCTTTTCGGAGATCAACTTAGGGGGAATCAAAACCAGATGAGATGGACCGTTCTGCAATGGATTGCCCTAATGTGGATTCTGGCTGTCGTCGTCGGGGCTTTTGGTTCACTCTTCGAACCCCCTTGGGTCTTGGACGGGTTCTGGTTCATTTTGGTGCCCCCTTTTGTAATGGCTTCGCTGCTGGGCATTTGGCTGACGGCAGGCATCGGGCCTGTGTGGCTGCGAATGCTCGGGATGATCGTAGGGCAAAGCTTGCTTGTTTTGATCATGGCGCTGATAAGCTATGAAAGCCCCGTCGACTTTACTCCGGGGCTCGCGGCCACGACCGCTTTCACAGCCCTGGCGATGCTTGGCCTGGGCTGTCTTGGTTCGATGTTACCGATCCA
This sequence comes from Bremerella alba, assembly GCF_013618625.1. Classification (NCBI taxonomy): domain Bacteria; kingdom Pseudomonadati; phylum Planctomycetota; class Planctomycetia; order Pirellulales; family Pirellulaceae; genus Bremerella; species Bremerella alba. The sequence continues at coordinate 718,601 of NZ_JABRWO010000001.1, forward strand.
CACTACCTGGAAAGTCCGCATCGCCTTGTGGGAAATTGTGGTCAGCGTGGGTTTGATCGGCGTGACGTTCGCCATCATTCGCTTGGTCTCAGAAATCTTCGTGTGGGATTGGCTGGCATGGGCATCCCAGGCAGGCGTTCACTTTCTGGTGTTTTCACTGTTCTCCGGCACGCTCATGACAATCGTTCTGCTGCCGCTCATCGTTCGAGGTCGCCGGCCACGCTCGATTGCGGCGATCCTGTTGCTTGTTGCCGTCGCCCTCATTCCGCTCATCGAAGCACGGACCTTCGAGTTGTTAGACTTAACCGGCGGACATCTCGAACTGTTTTATGCCGCCCACGCCGGCCAAACGGTGATGGCCCTGGCAATCATGATTCCTCTGATCACCATCTTCCCTGGCGTGCTCGTCAAGCATATGCGACCCGAGGTTAAGCCGCTGGATCGAGTCGACGAAAAACCGCATCACCCCCATGGCGAACAAGACTTCGCAGACATGCAATGAACCTACTTCCTAAAGTTGTCGCCCATTGGAAATGGCCCTCGCGGTGGCAGTGGTTGGTCCTAACTTGGTTGGTTGCGTTGAATGCTACACCCTATGTCATTGTGGCATTAACCTCCGGCAGCTTCAGCATTTTGCACTGGGTCATCTGGACGATGCTATCAAGTCCCTTTGCTTTGATCGGCATGTTCAGTTTCCTGAGCGTCGCCGGCGGATGGCCAGTCATGGCCCGGCGACTGACAGGGGTAACCGGGTCGCTGTTGGTCATTGGCTTGCTGATGTTCCTACTCAACGAAGAGGCGGTGGGTGTCAGTGCCTGGTTACTGCTGGAAGCCGTGGTCATTGTTGTCATGACGCTGTTGTCCTGCCGTTTTTTCGGAATCCCGGCACGACCCAACCGCTGGTCGCTGCAGTTCTCGCTGGCCGAGATCATCTTGCTCAGTGGATTGGCCGGTGTGTTTCTCTTCATGCTACGTTTGGCAGACGCAACCGATCTTCAGTTTTGGAAACAGGCGCAAGAGATGATCTTTGTCATCTTCGCGTTTGTCTCCGGCGTTTACCTGGTGCCAATTTGCCTGTCTACCGTGGCCACGTCGCGCCGCGCAGTGACCTGGTGGATTGTCTCCTGCTTGGCGTTATGGGCCGTTGTCCCGCTGATCTTTCTGGCTGCCTTGATGCCATTTGAATCCTGGTCGGGGAACCTCGCTTTGATCCTTGCCGTTCTCTATCCGGTCCTGGGCGTTCAAGCACTGATGGTATGGGGAACGCTTTTCCCCATACGCATCTTCTTTCCAAATGTGTTGTTTGCGAAAGAAGACTCGCCGGCTACTGCTGTTCAAGACAAATCAGATACTCTTGCCGACGCCCCTGCGAGCTATCCGCATAGCGAGCATACAGACGTCCCTGACTAACGATCGGGGTGGCGAAGACCTCGTCTCCCAGCCGGTTTTCTGCGACCAGATCGTAGCTTTGCGGGTTCGCTTTGATCACCCACACGTTTCCTTTCTCGTTGGCGACAAAGATATTCTCGCCACTCAATAGGGGCGACGCACTAACGGGGCCGCCCAGGCGGGTCTTCCATTTCTCTTCGCCGGTCTGGCCATCCCAACAGAAGAAGATCCCTCCGTCGTTGAACGCGTAGAGGTAACCATCGTGAGCGAGCATCGACTGCTCGTAGCATTTCTCGTTGTTGGTCCACAGCACCTGACCCGAGCCGCCTGCTTTCACGGCAATCGTCTGAGGGTCGGGAAATCCACCACTGGCAAAGACCGTGTCCCCTTCCCACACCATCGTGCCACAGGTGGCATTGGTGGTACCTGGGACTGCCCACAACGGCTCGCCTGTTTTTGGATCGTAGGAAGAGACCGCCTTCAACCCACTGATGAGCATCTGATCCTTGCCGCCTATCTTGGCCACAACTGGGGAGCTAAACGAGATTCCACTGCGCGGCTGCTTCCAACGCGACTGGCCATTGCTCTGCGAAAACGCGGCCAACCAACCTTTCTCGAATTCCGACGCCACGATCACCATATCGTCGTACAGCATGGGGGACGGCCCATAGCCGAACTTGTATTGCTGCGGCACGTAGGGGCCAGCGTTGACCTGCCATTGCAGCTTTCCCTGGATATCGAGCGCCACCAACTGCACCGTTTGGTTCTGAATGAAAACGACAAACAGCTGCTTTCCATTGGATGCCACCGTCGACGTCGCGTGCGTGTTCTTGGCATGCAATTCCCCTTGGAAGCCTCCCTGCGTGATCGGTGTTTTCCAGACCGGCTTTCCGGTCATCTTGTCGTAGGCAAACACACCGGTCGTTTGACGGTTTTCGTCGGCGGAAGTCAGAATCACGTAGTCCCCCACGATGATCGGTGACGAGTGACCGCGACCAGGCACCTCGACCTTCCACTTCACGTTCTGCGTATCATTCCACTGCGTCGGAGCGGCTGGGCCGGGGGCGATGTTGTTGGAATCGGGGCCTCGCCATTGCAGCCAATCGCCCGGGGCACCCCGGTTGGTCGCCGGGCGAGCATCCCTTTGGCCTGACTCCCTGTCGTCTGATTTCATGTTGCCGCGTGTCGGTCGATTCTTATTCGATCGCATTTCGCGAAGTCGAGCCCGGACCCAGGTTTGATCGGTCCGGCTGAGCTTGGTCATCGGAACGGTGACCGTTTCGCCATCGGCCTTCAAAAGGGTGACGCTCCCTCCGGAATACTCCTGAAATTCCGCTTCAATGTTGAACTGCCCGGTCGAATCGGTCCAACTCCGTGATTCGGCCCAAGCCAGTGCAGCAAACAATCCTACGGAAACAACAAGCGCAGAAATTGCACGAAACATATAAGAAACCTTGAGAGTAGAGAACGCAGCAAGAGTGAATGCCTGGGCAGGTCACTTTATTGTGCTTGTTTTCTTCGGAGATTTCAACAAAGGACCTCGCTCTTGTCCCCTCTCTCTCGAAGGGTGAGGGATTCTGCAGCAATATCAACTTGTCCCTGCGGGTCTTGGGCTCGCCATGGTTACGCAGACCATGGCGGCCATGTCCTCAACGATTTCAGAAGACCCCCTCACCCTAACCCTCTTTCCGGAGTACCGGGGCGAAGGGACTAGAAGGGAAAGCGCATAAAAAAAATCGCTCCGACCAGGGCGGTCCGAGCGATTGGGTAGGTCGACGGTGGGGTGGGTGGGAAACTGCCCAAGTTCGGAGGGAAAGAGGATAAGCATCCGGAGAAGATTAAGAGGTCGTGTTAATCTTCCCACTCACCAAAGTATTGCATAAGAAAGTCGATGTCGCCGACATAACTTTTGTCAGAACCTGCAGTTGAGTAGGCATTCACAACGTCAAAACCGGCAGCGTAACTCGAGAAATTGTCTCCTTGTAAGGAGGCATAGTTTGACCGAGCGATAAGTTGGTCATCGGCTTGGGTATCGAACAGATACGCCACGTCATGACCCCCGGCAGAAGCGATCGCATTGACACGATCGAACCCTCGCGCTGTGTTGGAGAAGCCTTGTCCAGCCATCGAGCTTTCGACCGTGCGGCTGTAAAACGCATCGTTGCCGACGGTATCGTAAAAGAAGGCTTGATCGTTGCCGCCCTTGGTCGAGATGGCCGACGTACGATCGAAACCTTGGGCCAATACGTAATAGCTCGCACCATACATGGTCGCGTGATTTCCGCGAGCAATGTAAACGTCGTTGCCGGCCGTATCGTGGAAGGTTGCCGTATCGTTGCCGCCGTTCATCGCGATCGCCGAAACACGATCGTAATTGTAAACGGTGTTCGTGTAACCCGAACCGCTCAGGACACTCGACGAACCATAGGCAACGAACGTGTCGTTCCCTTTCGAGTCGTACAAGTACGCCTGATCGTTTCCGCCGGTGCTGTAAACGTTGGTTCGCTCGAAGCCATAAGTTGAAATCGACGAGTTCGACGTCAGCATATAGCTGTCGGTTCCGCGGCCAATGAAGTAATCGTTTCCGCTCGAATCGTATAGCATGGCCGTATCGATACCACCATGAGTGGCCCGGGCCGTAACCGACCTAGCTCCGGTAACTTCGTTCTTATAGCCACTGCTAGACATCGACGACTTGGTCGGGCTGCTCGTGAACGAGTCGTTGGCAATCGTATCGTAGAAAGTCACCGAGTCGTTGCTGCTCGCCGCGCCATAGTTGTACTCGACGTTGTCGGTGCTCCAGGTAAAACCACTTCCCTGGACAGTCATCGTATCAGCCCGGAAAACCCACGTTTCCTTACCGCTGGTTCCATAGAACCGAGCCGAATCGGTGCCGGCTCCGCCATCGAAGGTGATCTTCTTTACTTGTGAAGCATTGAAGCTCGACGACTTCCCGTTCATCGTCACCGTCACGGTGGAACCGGTGTGATTGACCGAGATGCTGTCGTTACCGTCGGTTCCCAGGATGGCCAGGGTCCCGCTCTTCAGCTCAAACGGAGACGACTCGGCAATCTTCAGTATGTAGTCGCCGGTATGCGAACTGGTGGCACCCTTCACGGCAAGATAAACGATGCCTGAGGTGCTGGCCGTCCACACAATTTTGGAACCCGAAGTACTTGAATCCTGCGCCCACTGCGACGCGCCGCTGTTGCCATACAAAGTCAGCTCGGACCCGGCCAACGAACTGTGACTGGTATCGATCACATAGGTGGTTCCGGCGACCGCACTAAAGCGGAAGTAGTCGACGTCGCCCGCATAGTTCAGTTTGCCGGCCTTAGAACTGCCCACCGAAATCAGCGTCGCACCCGAGGCTGTGTTCGCGTAATCGTCCGACTGCACAATCGTGACCGAGGTCGCCACCAGGTTGCTCTTCGCACCTTCGTTGTCGGTGGCTTGAGCAAAGATCAATTGGCTTCCGGCCGAGGTAAACGGATTGCTGATCGTCAAGCTGGCCAGACCACCGCTGATGGTCGAATCACTGCCGAGAACCGAATCGGTCGCGTCCCACTTCCCGTTGCCGTTCGAGTCGCGGTAGAACGTGACCTTCGAGACGCTGCCGTCCGCGTCCGACACGTTCTTGGCCGAAATGGTGATCGCGCCTGTCTCGCCCAGGAACACCGTGCTGGGGTTGGTCGAGACGCTACCAAGTGTCGGGGCTTTGTTCGGTTCAGGTACGGGCTCTGGTTCTGGTTCCGGATCAGGCGTCGGGTCGTTGCTGTTGGGCGACAACAAGTCAAGTGTACCCGCCGCGTTCAACCGCATGCCGGTCGAGACATCTCCGTTGAGCCCCGAAATCAGATCGCCACCACCTAAGATCGCATCTTTCACTTCCGCCGCAGTCGCATCCGGATCGTAGGCGAAAGCCAGTGCGGCGACGCCTGCGACATGCGGAGCCGCCATGCTGGTGCCGGAAAACGAAGCATAGTAGCCGCCGGCGATGGTGCTGTAGATACCCACGCCGGGGGCCGCAATGTCGACGGTGCTTGCTCCGTAATTGCTGAAGCTGGCCAGGTTGTCGTTCTTGTCGGTGGCCGCCACCGAGATCACATTGCTGACGTCGTAGTTGGATGGATAGTGAGGATTCGAGTCGTTGTTCGTACCGTCGTTTCCTGCTGCGGCGACAAACAAAATGTCGGCTTGCTCGCTGGCCTGGATGGCCGCTTCCAGCGAACCACTGAATCCACCACCACCCCAGCTGTTGTTGAGCACCCGAATGTTCACATCGTACTGGGTGCGCATCATGGTGGCGTAGTTGATCGCCCGGACCGCGTCGGAAGTGTATCCGGCACCACTTGCCGAGAGAAACTTCAGCGCCATGATCGACGTATTCCAAGCGACGCCACTCACACCGCGTCCGTTGTTGCCTTGTGCGGCAATCGTTCCGGCGACGTGCGTGCCGTGGTGGTTGTCGTCCATCGGGTCGCCATCGTTGTTCACGAAGTCGTACCCATGCACGTCGTCGATAAAGCCGTTGTTATCGTCGTCGATTCCGTTGCCAGCGATCTCGCCGGGGTTGGTCCAGATGTTTCCGGCCAGGTCAGGGTGTGTATAGTCGACGCCCGTATCAATCACACCGACCACCACGCTGTCGGAACCGGTTGTCTTGTTCCAGGCCTCAGGTGCGTCGATCTGATTCATGCCGTAGGTCGACGAATAGCTGGCGTCGTTGGGCGTGATGTTGAAGACCGAAGCCACGTCCAGTTCGTACCCGCTAATTACATCGAGCGACGAGAACCAGGCACCCACGTCCTGGGCGCTTGCCCCTTCGCTGCGAACCAATAGCTGACCGACCAGCCCCAGTCCGCGGACGACCTCGACGTTGAAACCACTTCCGGCCAGCAGTGAACCAACTTGCGAGACCGACGTAAGAGAACTAGCCACGCCGCTGGAAATCTGCACGATCCAGTCGTTGGTGTTGGGATCTTGGGTCGACTGCTCGATCACGCCGTTGGCATCGGTCGTGTAGCCGCCGCCGTTGCGTTGATAGTCGTCGCCGGCGACGTCCTCGAACCAGATCGAAGAGATCGTATCGCCTGCCATCATGCTGCGCACTTCCAGCGTTTCGATGGCGTTGGCGGTCGAGTGTTTCGAAGACCAGTGCTTGCTGCGGCGCGAGCTGTCGGCCGCACGATTGGTATTCGCACCACCACCGATCAGCCATTGTGCTAGCCCGGAACGTACCTCGGGATTGTCACTATCGAAACTTCCCACCTTCGCTGCTCCTAATGTCACCTCAGAGCTCGATTCCGACCGAGCCGATGGTTTGGATAAGTGCTTGCTGGCCGCTGCTAGCCGTCCCGTTACTTGCCTGGGAGCTCGGTTGCATGCATGTCAGCAGGAACATGGCCGTCGTGCGGTTGAGTGCGCGAAGGCCGAATTAAGCAGTGCGTGACGTGGGTCACCTTGCTGCCGATAGCTGGCTGCCCGGTCACGCTGGGGAGTAGAGAGACTTCCTAGGTAGCGATAGCGAGCATTCCTTGCGTGCTATCAACTTCCTCCGCAAAGTCCTGCGGAAATGTCGGTCGCGCCTTCCCTGGCGTCAAATCGAGCGGGCAGGGATTCTGGAAAAATCTCCAGAATGGCTCAAGTCCAAGTAGCCTGAATCCGACATTTGTGGCGAAAAGAAAACAAACCGTGCGGCTAGCTGCTTCTGTTATGCACCGATGTTGATTTTTTGATTCATGGGGTCCTGTGCGAAGAGGATTTGTTTTACCTCCAATGGAAATGCCCAGGTGCTCGGCCCACGCTCACTTGGGCCTGGCTTGAACTTCTTCCTAAATCACACATTCCAAGCGTATCCAACCTTGAAAACTCGCCCCCAAAAAAAATTTTGCGCAAGCACTAGCAAAAGACTACACCTGGCTGGTATACCTAACTCTTGCACGGGGACTCTCCCCAATGACCATCACCTTCTCGATGGTTTGTTTTTCATAACTTTCCCAGCCATGCCCACGCAGATGTGCGCATGTAGCCCAACACCCTAGCGAGTTTCACCATGTCATCGACCCACGTACAGCCTGAAAAGAACGGAGCGCTCTCTCGCGAGAACGTTCCGCAGGTTGCCGTGCGCGCAGGCAAGGTCTTCCTTTGCTCGGCCTGTGAAACGCTGGTCGAAGTGCCGGCCCAGGTGGTAGGGCGAATGATGGTTGTGACCAATCAATCATCGCAGCAAGAGCCTGTCGGTGAATCGCTTGCCCAGGAGAAACCCCCGCAGAAAGAGTCGCCAAAGACGCGGCCGCCGCAGCCCAAGCGACCGACACAACCTGTGCCGGCCCGAAGTGAGCCTCGGCGAATCGACGGGATCAGGGTCCCTTCAACCGGCGAATTGGAACGCGCGTTCGCGTGGGTTTCGTTTCACCTCAAACTGCTCGGCCTGCAAGGGACCGAAGCCAAACGGCTGAAGAGGCTGCGCAAGCAATACAAACAGCGGCAGCAACCCGCTTCACCACAAAACCAACCCGTGAAAGTACCGTCTTCGCGTCCCCAGAGACCGTCGAAGAAGGTCCCTGCACGAGGACCGATGGGCCTTCGCAAGCCAGCCGAGGAAAGTCATTCCGGCGCGGATGTGAGCGTGCCGACCGGCCAAAATCCGCCCAGTTCACAAGCAGCCAACAGCGTCCCGAAGTTCCTTACTCGTCATGGGTTGCGCCGATCGCGAAAGGCCAAAGATCGCGGACCGCCCTGACCCAGCGGCAGACAGGGCGAACGAAAGCAACAACGGCTTGAATAAGCCTCCGTGGCCGCATTTTCGTAGCTTGAAAGCAGCTACACCACGCAATTTTCACCATTATTACCGATGCAAGTCATTCCAGAAGAACAAGAGCGAGCTAAGTTTCAGCGACACATAACAACCACTTCCTACATTCGAGGCCACGGATTATGGGTAATACCAACCCAACTTCGCGACGTACTTTTGTTCAGAATATCGCCTTGGCGGCAGGTGCCGTCAGTCTTTATCCCACCTCGTCGCTGTTGGCCGCCAACGAATCGGACTCGCGCAGCCCCGACGATATTCTCGCGGAGTTGGTTGCCGGCAATCGTCGTTTTGCCAGTGGCAAGACTCACCTTTCGCCTCGCACGCCAGCCGATTTTGCCCGCGACGCCAAAGGGCAAGCCCCACCGGCGATCATCCTAGGCTGTGCCGATTCACGCGTTCCGCCAGAGATGGTCTTCGATCAACCGATCGGCGGGCTGTTCGTGCTGCGCGTGGCCGGCAACATGGTCGGCTCGGGCCCAATCCTGCTAGGCAGCATCGAATTCGCCGTGGCCGAACTGGGCGCTCGCGCGGTGGTTGTCATGGGCCACAGCTCGTGCGGTGCCTGCAGCGCGGCCATCGACCACATCGATAACAACGATGCCCTCCCTGGCGCCATCGAAGGCATGGTCGATTACATCCGCCCCGTCGTTCGCGAAGTCAAAGGCAAGCCCGGCAACAAGCTGGTCAACGTCACCAAAGCCAACGCCGTCTACAACGCCAAGAAGCTCAGCCAAACCGGCACGATCCTGCCCGAGTTCGTGCAAAGCGGCAAAGTGAAGATGGTCGGAGCGTTCTACAACCTCTCGACCGGCGTCGTCGAGTTCCTCGACAGCTAAACGCCCAATCACCAAAAAGAATCCAGGTGCCACGCCCAAGTTTGTTTGGGCGTATGGGCTTTGCGTAAGTGTGCGCCATCATTGCCAGCCCCAAGGGGGCGACCGTTAATAGCCAGGGGCGGAAGCCCCTGGTACGGTTCTAAAACTCAAAAGCAACCCGCGCCGTAAGCCCTTGCAATAGCAAATCGTTATTCTGCGGGCCGGTGGCGTCGGTGAAGATTTGGCATTGGTTGAGCCAGTCGTTTAGTTCGTAACCAATCGTCCCCGACCATGGCCCGCGGCGGATGTTCATGCCGACCATCGTTTGAAATGCCAGCGAGGCGAAGTCGCGTGAATCGACTTGGATGGTTTGCGAAGTGGTGGTGGTGACGCCGTTGTCGGTTTGCGTGATGTGCGTTTCATCGGGAACGCTCCAGTCGCCCAGCAAGTACGACGCAAAGAAGCCCGCGGTCAGGCTCACCTCGCATTGGGGCGAGCACACCAACGCATACTCGCCATCGATGCCCACCTTCGGGCCGATTCCCCAGAAATTGCTTTCCGCTTTTTCGACAACCTGGCGAGTCGACGTTGTTCCGCCGATCACGTAGTCGGCCTGAAACGAGGTGTTAAACGATTGGCGGATCATGCCGCCACGCAGGCCGATCACGGGACGAATTCGCAGCGCATGGCCCAGGTCGACGTGGCTGCTCCAGTCGAGGTCGATCACGTCGTAGTCGATCGACGCTTCGATCTGCCCGGTGTCGAAGTAAAGCTTCGGCGTGGGGGGCTGCGATTCCTTACCACCGAGAAACGCGGCCGTCAGATGCCCGCTCGTGGTCTCTTCGGTTTGGGTATGAAAATGGGTCCACTGCAAGTTCGTATTCCACTGACCATCAAGCGCCATCCCCAGGCGAAAGCCGGGGGCGAAGTCGTACACCGTCGACTCGTAGTTGACGTATTGGCTGGCCGGATTGCGGTTGGTGTCGAGCACCCAGTCGACCGGTTCGGTGGCCTTCCAGTACAAGAACTCGCCGAAGAACTCGGCCCCTTGCACCGGAGCCGCCCAGCCCAGGCAACACATTAGTAAGAGACAGCAATACCGCATACACCACCCTGGAACGTCAAATCGCCATGCATTGGCAATTGCTGGAAAGTAAGCAGCCGCTGCTGATTGGCCCACCACTGCATCTCGTAACCCAGCCGGCCAACGACCTTCATACGGCAAGGCAAACTCCACTCGGCTCCGAAGAAGGAACGCAACATCACCGTCCCCAGTTTAGAATCGTTCAAGCTCGTCGAGAACGCTTCGTACGACGACCCAGCAGCGCCCCCATCGGTTCGCTGGAAGTTGTCCTCAACATTCCACGCTCCATACAGCAATGCTCCCGAGAAATCGCCGATCAGGCAGCAATGCCCCTGCCCGGGTGCCCAACGCACGCCCAGCCCAACGCTGGGACCAAAACCGAAGAACTCGTGGTCTACGTTTTCCACCGCCGTGACTCCCAGGAAGTCCGACCAGTGAGAACGAATATCTTGATCGATGACGGCCGCCTTGAGGCCGAACGTCGGTCGGATGAGGCATGTCTCAGACACTTCGATATCGTGTCCGAAGTCGAGATCGAAGGTTGTGTACTTGATCGACCAATCGACCGACGCGGCGGTGAAGTCGAACGAGTCACCACTTACGAAACCGCTGAAGAACTCGGGGATTACCAGGTTCAAGCCGTCGTCGATGGCCGCATCTTGCGAGGTCGAAAAGTGCGTGACCGTGAACCGCACGTCCCACAACCACTGCGGCGGCTCAATCTGCAGGCCAGCGCGAAGGCCTGCGTTCCAGCCGAACTCGATGTTGGTCGCCTCGAACTCCCGAGCGGTCAGCGGAACTTCGCTCGCCCAAACCGACGAAGTTTCAGCCGATGCATGCCACACGATCGCCTCGGCGAACGGCGTAATTCCCTCGGCGGCAGCCGAAGCCCCGCTGGCAAGAAGGAAGAACAGACATACGAGCGTACGAATCATCAACGATTTTCTAAGGAGGAACTAAAAACTAAAACCGACCTCGAGCACGCCGCCTTGCAGCGACATGAGATTGTTCAAACGACCCATGTTGTAGGAATAAAACTGCATCTGATTCAACCAAACCTGGGCCTCGTATCCCAACCGCACACGCGTCGTCACCCGCTCGCCTGGCTGCTCCCACTGAGCACCCAGCGCCAGCCGCAACATGGTCGCCGCGCCGTGGATGGGATCGGAATTGATCTCGATGTTCGAGGGAGTTGGAATGGTCGTCGAAGTCGGCCCGTCAGTTCGGTAGACTTCGCTGAAATTCCAGTTGCCGTACATCAAAGCTGCCGACGGCGTGACATAGGCCTGCAGCGAATGTGTGGGCGTCATTGATAGAGGAATGAGCGCGTTGACGCCGATCGATGGCCCGATTCCCCAGAAGTCTTGCGTGAGTGTTTCGGCGGCCGAGTTGAACTGGTAATCGTGCGAAGACGAATCGATCGGGCTGTACCAGCGTGAGTCGATATCTTGCCGAATGATTGCCGATTTCACGCCCACAAACGGACGCAAAGTCAGCGCGGGGCTGATCATGAACGTGCGATGGATTTCGAGATCGATGGTGTGAAACTGAACGTTCCAGTCGAGATCGGCGCTCCGATATTTGGGGCCGAAGCTGCTGCCGTCGGGATTGTCGGCGAAGAAGTTTCCGAGAAAGGCCGAATAGACTTCGCCGGCCGCGTGGTTGGTGGCCTGGGTGCTAAAATAGGTGTAGCTCAATCGAACGCCGCTGCCTTGCTCGGGCCAGGCTCGTTCCACGCCTGCACGAATGCCGGCGTTCCATCCGAAGGGAGCATCCACCAGCTGGGCCGTCCCGGCCAAACTGCCGGTCCCCTTGGGTGTAATCACTTGGGCCCAGTTCTCGGCGCTGCCTTCGGTGAGCTTAAGCGTCAGCAACTCGGCAAACGGTGTAAGTGTTGCTCGCGGGGCGGACGAAGCATCGAGCCAGTCGGCTTCCACGAAGACCTGCTGGCTGGCATCCATCATCACCGTGTCGAGCGTTTCGACAGGGTAAGCATGGTCTACTTCCGCCAGCCCGACCGAAGCGAAGGTCATTCCGCACAGCAAAAACATCGGCGGAAAGACGCGAACAAACGATCGACAAGAAAACGCCTGCCTGAGACATCGGATGTACTCAAACAGATTGTCGAACCGGTTGTGCATCGTTGACAAACACTAGCAGGCAAGTTGATTCACGCCAGAAGTGCGAGCAATGCTGGCATCCCTCTTTAAGAGGCAACCAAAGAATCCCGCCCGCTACACTTCGCTTAACCGTTAAAGTCGGCCAAGGCGACAGCGTTCCTGCAGCATGATTTACCGATTAGCCAGGAAAGGCCTCGTAAATCAACATGAGATTTGCATTGCGGGGCAAGAGGGATTGCTAGCGTTTGAGTTCGGTCCTCGTTTGCGAAGACTTGAGTGGGGCATGGTGGGGAATCGACGAGTGGGATGGCATTAGGATGCTTTCTCGTTGAGACTAAGGGCATGCCCATCGTTGCGGGGCAACAAGAAACGCGGAACAATAAATTGCACTGGAGCCGGCGGCCGGGCTAGTTTCACACGGAGAGTCATCACCACCGGCCCAGTGATGCTGGTCGTTCTGCCGCCGACGAGTCGAATGAATACGCTGAAAGTTGACAATGGAAACGACGAATACGATCTAATGTTCTCCGATCGCGACTTTGCGATTTTGGGTGGCCCCAGCATGCTCATGCCGGAAGGTGGTCGATTCATTAACGCGCTGGGCGTTTTCGAGAACACTAGCGTCGCGCAGAATATGAGGATTCCAGCAGGATCGCATGTGCGTCGCCGCAGAGGCAATCTTCTATTGCATGCGCGAGCCGCGCTGAATTACCTCGAACGCGATGCTGACCTTTTGGCTTACGATTACAGTTTTCGCCTAAGCAAGGGTGAAGATCGCCACAAACTAAAGGGGCATCTCGGGGATTTTAAGATTCGTGGTCTGTTCGGAGGCGTCGATGGGCAACCACGTGGATTCTGCACACTAACGCTTTCGGAACTGTCGCCGAATGGTCTCGGGCGCGACGTTGAACTGATTGACCTTCGAAAGCGTGACGAAATGGAAACTGACGACTGTGGGCTTTTAAAGATTTATCGCACCGAAGCTGAATTCGGCTGGCTCTCGCCTATTCGTGGCATGATAGATTTCCTGGAAGCATCGGACGCGGATGAAATCGTGATTTACCATTCCTAGATTGGTAAAATTGAATGGCAGATCTCGGCAGAACAAAGGAATGAACGCCATGCCGCCGACCCCGCGTTTACAAATGAAGCAGCAACCCGGTTTTGCCAAGCGTTCAATGAAACAAAGAAATATAGTCCATAATTAGTTGCAATACATATGCCTAAGAAGCAAGTCATTTTTTTACGTGTAAGTGCATTCATCTTGTCGGTGTATGCAGTTATTTTTTTGATCAACCCGCAACTTCTGGGGCGGCTTGTTGGATTCACTCATCACAGTCCTAACACTCTCGTTGAGGTGACCGCGTTTTATGGAGGTCTTGAGTTAGGTTTAGCTGTATTCTTGGTATGGGCATCGAATGCATACGATCGCATAAACATGGGGTTGAAGATGCTCTTCATTGTGTTTCTGGCAGCTGGCCTTGCGAGGCTATTGGGAATCATCCGGTTTGGATTTGAAGATCCGTCTCAGCCGATCGTAACGGGGCTTGAGATCGGTTGGGCATTCATAGCGAACTGGTTGACTATCAAAATGATCGACCAAGAGCATGCAGCCGAAGCGTCAACGCCGCGCTGAATTCCATTGATTCTAAAAATGGTAAGTCAGTTGAGTATCGAAGTGTCGGTGCCACGCGACGAACGTTTGATGTTCTCCCAAATACAGCTCCAATGAGAACTACGCAACTCATCGTCTTGACGCTTGCCGTGCTCAGAACGCAACGCCTCGATCGTTAATCGTGCCGACCCGCATGCGATGTGTTCGTTTAAAGGCTTGGTCGTGGTGTTTCAGAAGACGGCTCCGATGTTTCGCTGCGAGCCGTACGTCCACGGGCTGTCACTGGTTAGGTTGCATTCAGCTGAACCTAATGGGTCATTTGATAGAGGAAACTTGCTTTCCCCATCCAGACCAGATAGCCAGTGGCTACGACGTTTATGGTGACCATGATCCAAAATACGGAGAGGAATTGTTGCTTGCTCGATTTGTGCCTTAACAGGCGTTGGGCTGCCAGGCCGCCGGGCCAGCCACCGACGAGCGCCAGCCAATGCAACGTCGATTCGGCCGTACGCCATTTACCTAGCTGGGCCGAACCTTTGTCCCAGGCGTAGACGAAAAACGTTGCCACGCTCATCACCCCGTAAGCACCCACCACGAGCCAAGGTATTCGGTTGAAGTAGGCCGAAGCGATCAAGAAGCACACGAACAGCCAAGCAAAATTCACCGGCCTTAATCTGTTCTGAAGCCGACCTGTCGATCGCTTGGGTGGTTTAGGCTCATCGGTGAAACGCACTCTCTCGGCCTGTGACTTACCGTTTTTACCTTTGCCGATTTCAAAGTAAACGACATCCCCATCTGCCGGCCGCCGCGAGGTCCCCGAGAACGATGTGATGTGCACAAAGACGGAACCTTCATCTCCATTGCAGGAGATAAAGCCAAAGCCCCGTTCATCATCCCAACGAGTAATTTTTCCCTGCGTTCGCATACAACGACTTTTCAATTGCGGGCTATCTTGTCCATTAAATGACCATTGTATTACCAACTGAACGCAAGTTTGTCAGCATCAACCAACCGCAATGCCATGAAAAGTGTGGCACAGGCAGAACGCCATTACAGCACTGAGAAGCTGTCTGAGAAGTCCTATTTAGCCAGCCTTCTGACCATCACCCGGATCATGGCCAGTTGCAACCACTTGGTGGTTGCGACGTTTTAAGCTGAATCGCAAGCTGTGCGGCATCTCTCCCTTAAAGCAGGCCAGTCGATTTTTTCCGGGTGTTTGCAATCATAAAGAGAATCGGCCAATACATACCAGATGGCTGCCTCAAGATCCTGGTCCCTTTCTGCATATTGCTCCTGCGATGCAAATGCCTTTGTAATCTCCGGACACACCCAGAACCATGGCTCTTCATGAAATACGAAACTGTCTTTGGCCGTGAGCAGTGGTAGACCACGAGAATTTAGCCATTCGTGTATATGCGAATCAGGCCATAGAAGCACATGCCGTAGCATTAGGATCCATGTATCTTTATAGTATGTCTGATCGTCATTAAGTGGATTCATGGCATAGAGCTACGCAATTTGGGGCACAAAGAGATCGACTGCTGAAAGAAAAACCGTGGATCGCAATTCGCGAATCTCACCTGCCTCAGACTTATATTGGTTACTAAGATCTAGGTCGGCAACCCAAACGACGGGCGGCACTGTTAACGAATGCTTTTCAGGCATGCCACTGCCGCCCTCGGCAGTGTGAAGGGGCAAGTCGGATTGAGCAGTCTTCAAGGCAATCTGTCGAAGAGTGTGTACTTGTTACATTGGATCGAGCCTATCAAGCATTCGCACTGCTAAGGGCAGCAGTGGCACACCTTGAGATGGCGAGCAGCTTGGCCGTGCCGCCGTGGCGAGTTTTATCTCTTTGCCTTATCTTCTTTCAGATACTGCGAAAGTTCCTCACTAAGAAACTGAATATCCGCCGCACTGAGTTTGGAGATAGCTACCTCTACTGTTTCCCCGTCTTTCTTTCGAAGCACGACGTGAGTTGTTGACTTTTCAACAAGCTTCGCCTCAACACTGAATTTGCCTGATGAATCCCGCCAAGTACGAAAAACAATCGCATTTGCTTTTGACTGCTCCTTAGCACTTAAATAGTGCGAATAACTGATCGTTTCTTTCAGTTCGCCGAGCATCTGACGCGTGTAGTCCGTTTCGCTGTTACGCAAGTATTTCATCCCCAGCATCAATAAATCACCTGGTGCTGTTCGTACGATAAATGGGATTGGATGTTGTCCTGTCGGGGTTGTGTCACGAAGATCTTCGACGCTTTTGAGCCATTTGTGATACGGTCCGCCTGTTCCAAACCCAAATTCCCTGAATTTGGGTTTGTCCTTGAATTCCAGCAATTCCTCTAGAAGCACACAAACGTTTTTCTTAATCGCTGCAGTGGCCGCGATTACACTGTCTCTCCGTGAAGCCTGAGCGACATCTGGTTCTTCTCCGATAAAGAATTCCGTTTGCTGCGAGACGGTTATTCCGAAACGCCCTTTGTCTACGAGCGGACCTGTTAGTTTTTCTCCTTTGCCACCGATAATACTCTTGACATCAGCAGTTTGAACAGCCGGTATGGGCATTGTTACCTGCGCGATATATCGCCCGTCCTTGAGTCCGTCCTCTGGCCCGAATGTTTCAGAAATTAATTTGCCATCGCTCGAAACAAAACCGCTTGATTGACCCAAAAAGCCATTCTCCATCTTTTCGTTGACGCTCAACATCAACTTGGTTCCAGGCGGCAAATTAGTTGCTACATTCAGTTGGACCCGATTGTCCGATTGCTTCACAACGGCAAGCGATATTGCCACATCTTTATCCATCGCAAACACATTGAGCGTTGGAATCAGCAACAAGATCAACGTAAGGATGGTAACAAAACGAGTCATAGGGGATTCTCCCATTTCAAATTGTTATGCACGACTGTCCTTTCACTTCAATGATGGCCGAACTTGTGTAGGACAATTCAAAATTCGTTATCGCTTCAAAAGCGTAATAACAGGGAAGTCGGCTGGCAGGGTCACTACCCTGCCTACGAAACCCAAGTGGTTTATTCATACAACAAAAAAAACGGCACCCAGGTAACCCAGGTGCCGTTTGATTATCAACCTCAATCAACCGCGAAGCAAATCAAACTTCCTTCGCGTCGATCCAGCTCATCAGGCGGCGGAGGCGTTTGCCGACTTCTTCGACCTGGTGGGTCCGTTCGCGGCGGCGGATGGCTTTGAAGCGAGCAGCGCCGGCTTTGTTTTCCAGGATCCAGTTGCGGGCAAACGTGCCGTCTTGGATCTCGGTCAGGACCTTCTTCATCTCGACCTTGGTTTCAGGCGTGATGATGCGTGGGCCGGTAGAGTAGTCGCCGAATTCGGCCGTGTTGCTCACGCTGTAACGCATGTAGTTCAGGCCGCCTTCGTAGAACAGGTCGACGATCAGCTTCACTTCGTGCATGCACTCGAAGTAAGCCATTTCTTCCTGGTAGCCTGCTTCGACCAGGGTTTCGAAGCCGGCCTTGATCAGTTCGCTGAGGCCACCGCACAGCACGACTTGTTCGCCGAACAGGTCGGTTTCGGTTTCTTCGGCGAAGGTCGTTTCGATCACGCCACCGCGGGTGGCACCGATGCCTTTGGCATAGGCCAAACCGATTTGACGCGTTTCGTCGGAAGCACCTTCTTCCAAAGCGATCAGGCCTGGGACGCCGCCGCCCTTTTCGTATTCGCTACGAACCAGATGGCCTGGACCCTTAGGGGCAACCAGCAGCGCGTCGACACCTTCTGGCGGAGCAACCTGGTTGAAGTGGATGTTGAACCCGTGCGAGCACATCAGGACGTTACCTGGCTGCAGATTCGGCTTGACGCAGCTGGCGTAGACGTCGGCTTGTACTTCGTCAGGCAGCAGCATGTTGACGATGTCGGCCTTCTTGGTCGCGTCGGCGGCGCTCATGGGCTCGAAGCCGTGCGACTTGGCCAGGTCGTAGTTGGCACTACCGGGACGCTGGCCAATGATGACGGTGCAACCGCTGTCTCGCAGGTTCTGAGCTTGGGCATGTCCCTGGGAACCATAACCCAGGATAGCAATTGTCTTGCCCTTCAAAACGGA
This sequence comes from Bremerella alba, assembly GCF_013618625.1. Classification (NCBI taxonomy): domain Bacteria; kingdom Pseudomonadati; phylum Planctomycetota; class Planctomycetia; order Pirellulales; family Pirellulaceae; genus Bremerella; species Bremerella alba. The sequence continues at coordinate 736,518 of NZ_JABRWO010000001.1, forward strand.
CAGGTCAGCATCGTTGTCGTAATAGATTTTGGCGGTCATAGGTTTGTTACTAGTTTCTAAACGGATGGGTAAATGGACGGTTTGAACTGCTAGGGGGAAGAGTTTTCGGTGTTCAGTTTTCAGTGCTCAGTCGGAAAGAGAAAACGAAATAGGAACCGCCGCTCCTGTTTCTCTTCTTACTGAAAACTGAAAACTGAACACCTCCAACTGCCGCGAGGTTTATGCCTCGACGGCGTGCGGATCGTTGACTTGTTCTTCCAACGATGTTCCGCTGCGAACCATGGCGATTCGTCCCGTCCTCACCAGCTCGCAGATTCCGTAGGGTCGCATCAGGTCGATGAATGCGACGATCTTGTTTTCGGTACCAGAGATCTCGATGATCATTTCGTGCCGGCTTACGTCGACGACGCGGCCGCGGAAGATGTCGACCAGCTCGTTGATTTCCGAGCGGGTACCGCCTGGTTCGGCGCTCACCTTGATCAACATAAGATCGCGTTCGACGAAGTCTTGCGAGCTGACATCCAGCACGCGTACGACGGTGACGATCTTTTCCAACTGCTTGCGTACTTGCTCTAGGACATGATCATCGCCGACGACGACAAACGTCATCCGCGAAAGATGTGGATCCTCGGTCTCCCCTACCGCGAGCGAATCGATATTGTATCCGCGAGAGGCGAGCATCCCGGAAATGTGGGCGAGTACCCCGGGTACATTCTGTACCACCGCCGAGAGCACGTGACGCATTGTTTTCTCCCAGTACCGTAAATTGAAACCCGCATGATAGTTGGCCCCCCTTGCACCGACAAGAGGCAGGCCTTTTCCGCCGATTAACGCGAAACAAACAACCCTTGACCCCACCCTAACGCGGGCAGAAATTGCTGAAGCAGATGAGGCCGACCGATCTCGTTAAGACACCGCAAGTTACGACAAGTTCAGGCCCCTCGGCTGAGGTTTTGCCGGAGGCGATCTGGGGTGCCCTGGGCATGTCTTTGTAAGCAGCTTTTAGTGTGTGCTACTGCCGCCCTCGGCAGTGTGAAGCGGCACGTCGGATTGAAGATATTCTGCCGAAGAGCATGTGCCTGCTGCGTTGGATCGAGCCTATCAAGCATTCGCACTGCTGAGGGCAGCAGTGGCACATGGAAATGTCATTCGCTGTCAGTGTCACCCGTCGTTGTTATCTGGTTCCAACCGCATTTCGTGTCCTCACCTCAGATCGTACTTACTCTTTGATGAGGTCGAAATCGAAGGTGTTGCTCGTGCCTTTCACGTCTACCCGCAAGATGGAGTCTTTGTTGTACATGGCGGGGACCACGGGTTTGCGGACCTGTCTTTCCTTCTCGACATCTTTCCGAGCGGCAATTCGCACAACGTAAGAGCCCTGGATGGCACCTGACTTGTCGCTGGTAAATCTCAGTACGTACTTCCCGTTACTATCGGTCGTGCCCATCGAGGGATTCTTCCTAGCCTCTTGCGGGTAGAAGCTGACGATGGCGTCCGGTAGCGGTTCCCCGTTCATCGTCACCACTCCTGAAACGGGGAAGAGGCCGGGCCCGTCGTTTTGCCAACAACCGGTCAAACCAAGACTGACTACACCAACGAACAACCAACGGACACGTGAAAAATAGGTGATCATAGCAATTCCGAAAAAACAATCGACAATGAAGCATTAACCACTGCGAATCATCGAGCGTACGATGTTCGGTAACAGAATTGAGGCACGGGCCGTTCGTGATTCAACGTCGAACCTAATGACAACGGTCGTTCAACCTGTCAGGCGATTTGCCTAACAGGTTGAATGAACGTGGCTTGCAGCGGAACGATTCTAGGGAAGCGTGACGGTCCGTAGGTCGTCTCGGCACGCGAGACGATCCACGACCCCTGCCCAGACATAGTCGACACTCGTCGGATCATCGGTTTCATCGCCGATGGAAACGGATGTCGTTTCCGAGAGGAAGTGAACCGATCCGTCACAAAACAGGAATTGCGCGCCGCCCGGGTGTTCGCTCGAGCAGGCATTGCTATAGGTGCCGTTGATCTTTTGATCGCGACCGGACTGCGTGTAGCCAACCGCGGTCGTCGTGTAGTGGCGATTCAAGGTTCCCGGGTTTTTAGTTCCCCTGTCGGTAACGGACGCCCAAACCGATGCTTTATGATTGCGGTACCCTCGCTCGCAGATCAACATGGTATTGCTGGTTCCGTCCACCACCGACGCCATGTTATGGCTGCTTCCCCAGTAAAGCATCCCATTGCCGCCAGTCGTTTTATCTACCGCAATCGAATTGGTGGGGTCACTGAGGCTTCCTAGAACGGCTACATAATTGGAAGACGCGAGGAGCATCGCGTACGAACGGTCGCATTTATCATTGTAGTCTGGCACCGTATCAGAAGGGCAGCGATATACCGACAAGATGGTTCGCGCCAGTTCTAAGGTGTCCGTGTCATCGACATCAAACGGGCCCCATTCGCCGTTGGTGCCGCCACTAACGACCTTGAGCTGATCGTAGAGCGTCCCTTGCTCCAAATAAGGGAGAATCAAGGTGCCCCAGCTCCACGACTTGTGATAGATGATCCCCGGCGGGAATTCGCGAAACGTATCGTGATGATTGTGAAGGGCCAGCCCCATTTGCTTTAAGTTGTTCTGACAGTGCATCCTCCGAGCGGCCTCTCGGGCTTGTTGCACCGCCGGCAAAAGCAAGGCAATCAGAACGCCGATAATTGCGATAACGACCAAGAGCTCCACCAGGGTGAAGCCACCCCGGGCGCTTAGAGAAGATTCCTTCATGACACATCCATTTTAAAAACAGTAATAAAGAGAGAAAGCGATCTAAATGTGCATAGTGGGGGATGGAAATAGTAATAACTCGCATTTAGCGGAAAGCCTGCGGGGTCCCAACGGAACTGCCTACGTCATTGGGCAAACAACCGGCTCATATCGGTAAAACCCTTGATCTCAATCGCATTGCCTGACGGGTCGTAGAAGAACATGGTCCCTTGTTCGCCTGGCTCGCAGGCAAAGCGGACATAAGGAGCGATTACAAATTTGATTCCTTCTTCCTGAAGCCGGTCGACAAGCGTTTCCCAACGTTTCATGTCCAGGACGATCCCAAAGTGAGGAACGGGAACGCCGTGACCGTCGACTTCGTTGACGTGAAGGGAGTCGACCGACTTGCTTTCGTTCAGATGACAGACGAACTGATGCCCGAAGAAATCGAAGTCGACCCACGTACTCGCGCTGCGTCCCTCAGGACAACGCAGCACGCCGCCGTAAAACTCGCGGGCAGCTGCCAAGTCGTGAACTTGAACTGCCAAGTGAAACGGGCTCAGGGTCTCAATGGTGGAAGTCATCTCGCGGGAACTTTCCAAAGGTAGATTTACTACGATGCATTGCTGGGAAGTACGTCATCTTGCGCGCAATAAGCGCCTACGATGTGTTCAATTGCCATCCGGGTTCACGGACGCGATAGACGTGCGTTAGAAGTCGGTCACTCCCACACGGATGACGGTTCTGCGATAGGAAAGCACGGCGGGCAATCGCCAACTCGAACGGGATTTCGTGTTGGCTCCTTGGAGAAAACGGCCCTGCTGGAACTTGGACGGTCACGAAAGTGCTTCATAAATAGGCAAGTTTGCGATTGAGGTATAACCAAATATCTGCGTATGTAGCGATGGTCACAACGTCATTCCGCGCAGAAAACTAGTCAGTTTTCCCCAAATATTGTGGTGCAAGATCGTTTCATTGAGGGGAAAAACGTTTGCCCTCGGTCTCCTCGCCCGAATTGGTCCACAAGTTGCGTTTGCTATTTCACGCCTATATTGTGGGAATAGTGTAGTATCCCCTTTGCAAGTCAAGTTCAACACAAATACATAAGATTACCATGATCCAGCGAGTATCCGCCTACTCCGACCGCCTGCGCATCGCGTTGCTGATTCTCAATGAAAGTTACTGGAGTCGTCGTATCCTGCATGGAATCGCCCGTTATGCAGATGTGAATGGGGGATGGGATTTTTGGTTGCATCCCCGCGGAATGGAGCAGCCTCGCCGATTGCCAGCCGACTGGAGAGGTCAGGGGGTCATTTCCCGCATTTCGAACGAACCGCTGCGTCAATCGATCGCCCTGCACAACCTTCCCACGATCAACGTTTCCTGGTTGGGTGATCATTGCGCTCGTTTTCCCAAGGTGATCGCCGATCCCCTAGCCGCCGGTCAGTTGGCAAGTTCGTTTTTTGTGGAACGAGGGTTCGAACACATCGGCTACGTCGGGCCGCCTCTGTACTACGGCTACCAGGATGTCATCCTGCCGGAACTAACCAAAACGGCTGAAAACGCAGGATGCCGGGCCTATCAGTTCGTTCCCGATCCAGACGTCAAGCAGGCAGACTTCGACTTCCAGCGCGTGCGACTCGTGGATTGGGTTCGCTCGTTGCCAAAACCGGTCGGAATTGTTGCTTGGCACATGATTCAAGCGCGCGAGATCATGCTGACGTGCAGCGCCGAGGGAATCAACGTTCCCAACGAGGTGGCCGTCCTGGCGGTCGAAAACGATCCGTTAGTCTCCCAGCTATCACCCATACCAGTTTCCTACGTCGAGCAGCGCATCGAACGAGTTGGCTTCGAGTCGGCGCAGGAACTTCAGAGATTAATTTCCGGCGGCAAGCCACGTGACAAGCCTCTGTTGATTCCGCCAGAAGGGGTCGTCGAAATGGCTTCCACCGATACGGTGTTCGCCAACGATACCCTCGTTCAAGATGCGGTCGCATTCATCAAACAAAATTGCGATGTCGCGATCAACGTGTCGGACTTGGTTCAACATCTGGATGTCTCGCGGAGGTCGCTGGAAGACCGCTTCCGCAAAGTGCTAAAACGATCACCTGCTGAGGAAATACGATTTACTCGCGTGAGAATTCTAAAGAACCTCCTCAAGACTACCGATCTCACTCTTGTCGAAATAAGTCGACAAACCGGACACAGTTGCGAGAAATCGATGCTCCGCTTTTTCAAAAGAATGACCGGATTAACGCCAGGCGCGTATCGCCAAAGTCATCCTCAAGTTCCTCGGGACAATGACCAGGAAGATTCCTGGGATTGATTCGCAAGCTGGGTCTCGGCCTCAATCGTTGCCCACAATTTACACGTCCCAGGTTACAACTGCGGAGGATCAGAAAAAGTTCTTCAGGTCGCACCAGAGGATTTTGCCAGCCGGAGCGACCGTCACATTTTCGCCCGAGGTGACCTCTCAAGCCGGGTGACATGCCCACGCGGACTTGGACATGGCTTCCGGGCTCGTTGGATACGGTGGCACACGCCATTATCATCGTATGCCAACCGCATTGCAGCTTCCGCATAGCGGACCCTACTGAAGCGGCTCTTTGGCTTCCTTCATGAAGTCACCCATCATCTGCACGATGGTTGGGTGGTCGGCGGCGATGTCGGTTGTTTCGCCGATGTCTTCCTGCAGGTTGTATAGCTCGATGGGCTTGTCCGGGGACAGACGGACGGCTTTGAATTTGCCCATGCGGGCCGCTTCCATTTTCGCGAACGACGAATACGAGATGCGGCTTTTGGGGTCTGGCTTGCGGTTGCCGACGACGACCTTTTGTTGTTGGTCGAGCAAGGTCGGTAGGAAGCTGAGGCCGTCGTTGAGCGGGACCTGCTTCGCATTGGTCAGGTCGGCGTAGGTGGCCATCACGTCGTAGGCGTTGAAGGTGATGCCAGACTCGGTGCCGGCGGGGATCTTGCCGGGCCAGACGGCAATGAACGGCACGCGGATGCCTCCTTCGTAGACGGTTCGCTTGAAGCCACGCAGCGGGCCGTTGCTATCGAAGAAGCCGTGCTTGTGGCCCCCTTCGCTGTGCGGGCCATTGTCGGAGGTGAAGATCAGCAGCGTGTTGTCTTCGATCTTCAGTTCTTTCAACAGGTCGCGCAGCTTGCCAACGTCGCCATCCATGCGAGTAATCATGGCGGCGAAACCTTTTTCGGGATTGGGCCAATCCTTGTCGGCGTACTGGCCGTAGTCTGGCACTTCCTGACCGTCGCCGGTCACGCGGCCCCCTTCGTTGTTGGCGTGCGGGATGGTCCAGTGAAGGTGAAGCAGAAACGGCTTGTCGGCGTTGCGGCGAACGAAGTCGAACGCTTCCTGCGTCATCACGTCGTAGGAGTATGTCTTACGAGCATCCGGCTTCGATACGCGGCCGCGGGCATGGGGGTTGTCGTCGATCAGGACGTTGCCTTCGAGGGGAAGCTTTTCGACCTTGTCCCCTTCGCAGCGCCAGATGTGCGGAGGGTAATAGTTATGAGCGTTGCCTTGGTCGAGATAGCCGCACCAAAAATCGAACCCGTGATAGATCGGTTCGCCGCCGCTGCCAGGCGTGCCCATGGCCCACTTGCCGACGCCGCCGGTGGTGTAGCCTTGGTCTTTCATCAGCTGGGCGATGGTGTGATCGGTCGACTTCATCGTGTACGGCTTGTTGTCGTTGATCGGCTGATGCCCCAGGCTACGACCGGTCCACAACACCAACCGCGAAGGCCGACAGACGGTGCAACCGGCGTAGAAGCTGGTGAGCTTGATCCCATCGTCGGCCATTTGATCGAGCTTGGGCGTGGCGATCTTCTTCTGTCCGAACGACCCAAGGTCGCCGTAACCAAGGTCATCGACGTAGATGAAAATGACATTCGGCTTGGTTTCATCCGCCGCACGGACAACCGAAGGAACTACCGACAGCAGACCGATAGCGAGCAGAAAACACAGGCGTTGCATGGGAGGCGACCTTACATGCGAGACAGAGGCGATTGGGGGATTTTCAGAAGATGGCAGTCTAGTATTGCTTGCTATTAGGACCGGGTCAAATTTGTCGCATTCGACGCCAAACATAGCGAGTACTGCATCGCGATTGTCTTAGTGCGAACCAGGCAACGTCACGTTGCAGCGGTACTCAAACTCTCGACAATACTTGTCCTTTTAAAGGGTCCTAATTTCTTATCAGTTCTGCAATCACTCGTCATTTATTGTTCCCGGATTCCGCGACAGCAGGAGATACTCTGCACGCCGAATTGAAACGAACCGAGTCGCCTGAATCTCTCCCCAATGCTGCCCAATGGCATGACACTCTTAAATCCCGGTTTTTTGAATACTATTTCATTGCACCTGTAGCAGGGCTTGTTACACTACCAAATGAGTACGCTTACTGGATCAGAAAATGTGTTCGGCGGTTTGAAAAAAGCATCTTTTAACTCTTGTCTTATTCTTCTTTCTTCGGATCTGATTTATGGCGTAGGAGCAGTAAGTCTATGGACATCTCTCGTCAAAACACGCTAACGCGGTATGGGTTCACGCTGGTGGAACTCTTGGTGGTGATCGCGATTATCGGAATGTTGATTGCGTTGCTCTTACCAGCGGTTCAGCAAGCACGGGAGGCCGCTCGTCGAAGCGCGTGCCGCAATAACTTGAAGCAACTCGGGCTCGCGATTCACAACTACGAGAGCACCTTCAAACAATTTCCACCTGGGGCGGTTCGCATCAGCTTCGAGCAAGGCTCTAGCTATCGGATGCCATTTGTCGCCCAGATTCTTCCTTTCATCGAGCAAGGCAATGTCTACGATTTGCTCAATTTCAAACAATCGTGGCATCACTCCTCGAATGCAGACGCTAAGAATTCGCCGCTTCCCGTCTATCTCTGTCCTAGTGATCCAACCTCTGACGCTCAGGTGATGCTCCCAGAAGAAGCTTTCGGGAACTACGGATTAAACTGGGGGATGCATCGCTTTCTCGATATCGATGGTCAAGGACCGAGCACGAACGAACCGGGTGGTAAGACGAACTTCGCTTCGCCCTTTGGCAACAACTATGGAGCTCGATTCGCAGATATTACTGATGGAACTAGCAACACGCTCGCGATGATGGAAATGCTAAAAGGCATTGGAGCGGGTGCTATCGATCGTCGCGGACGCATTTGGAATGAAGATTCAAACTGCTATCAGATTATGACGCGTCTCTCGCCCAACTCGATCGCTCCCGATTATTGCGAAACGGGAAAGTGTGTTGATCATCCCGAGCAAAACCTGCCGTACGAGCCACCACCCGGGGCCACAGGTGCCGGTAAGGGGCAGTCACAAATGGCTTCTCGCAGCGCGCATCCTGGCGGGGTCCAGGTTTTGTTGTGTGATGGCTCTGGACGGTTCGTGAGCGATACGATCGATCTCACATCCTGGCAGGCACTCAGCACGCAATGGAATGGAGAAGTGATTAGCGAGTAATAGGACCGACCATCCGGGCCAGAAGCCCTTGGGCTTGTTCTGAACACGTCACCTGCTTTTCAATAAGGATTCTCTATATGAGCGTCAGTAACCCATGGAACCAAGGACGTAAGATTCGATCCGTTGGGTTGACGCTTCTCTTGGCCGTGGGTCTGATCGGTTGTGGTTCGAGCGACGGGCTCGACCGCCGGGCAGTTCGCGGAACTGCAACCTATGAAGGCGAGCCGATCGAGAAGGGAACGATCACCCTATTTCCCTTGGCCAACGGGATTATGGCTGCTGGCAAGATTGTCGATGGGCACTACGAAATTCCTGCCCACGAAGGGCCGATTCCTGGGGAATACCGCGTGGAGGTGACCGCGTTGAAAGAAACCGGTCGGATGTTACGCAACGAGGAACCCGGCATGGAGACGATAGAAATTCCTGAGGTCCTCTCCTTTATTCCAGCCAAGTACAACGACCTTTCCGAATTGACGATAGAAATCAGCCAGGAAGAGATCGCTACCCAGGCTGACTTCCGGTTAGAAGAATAGAGATTGGGCATCCGCCTGATTCTCTTATTGATCAGCCACCTGCGGTTCGATTCCCAAGAGGCCAGAGAACTCTAACAGCAGCCGCTGCGGGGTGCTCATTTCGGCGCGTTGCCGTAGAACCGACCTGGCCAGCTCAGGCTTGTCGGTCAGGATGCCGTCGACGCCTCGGCTGATCATGGTCGACATGGTGGCGGCGTCGTTGACAGTCCAGACGTATACCTGTTTGCCGTTGTCGTGGGCTTGATCGATCAGCAGCGCGTTGGCGAACGAAGCGTTGACGGCCATGAAGTCGGCTTCCAGCTTGTTCAAATTGCCGGCCGCGACCGACATGAGCAGCCCGACTTTCCACTGGGGGCGGATCGCTTTCATCTTCTCGACGCCGGTTCGCTTGAGCGACATGGCCATGACCTGCTCGTTCATCCCTTGCTGGTCGACGACATCAGCCACACGCTGCTCGAGCTTTTGATCGTGGCCGTAATACTTCAGTTCGATGTTGACCCCGATTTTGTCTTTGCACAGGGCCAGCACTTCGGCCAGCGTGGCTACCCGTTGGTCGGCGAAGTCAGGCCCGTACCACGTACCGATGTCGATCTCGCTCAGGTCGCTGGACGTGGCGTCCCAGATTTTGAGCGGGTTCTTACTCAGCTTCATGAAGTCGCTATCGTGCATGACGACAACTTGCCCGTCGGCCGTTTCCTGCACGTCGAGTTCGATCCAGTCGGCCCCGTCGTCGATGGCCTGTTGAAACGAGGCGAGCGTGTTCTCGGGGGCTTTGCTGGAAGCACCCCGGTGGGCCATGATCTGCACGTTGTCTTCCAGCTGAACCGACTCGAGCGCGGCGGTGCCGATGAGGATCGCGATCAGGATACCAATCACCGCGACGGCGGCCAGCCTGGCCCGTGTGATTTGCGGACCGGTGTAATTGGCCACTTCTCGTTCGAACTGGGCGGCTAGATCAACCTGCGAGCCTTGGCCGGGCGTTTGATAAAGCGTGAACAACATCGTCGCGAATGTCGTCGCCCCGAGAAGGTTACTCGCCAGATTCACCAGCGTCAGGGTCACCATCGAAGCACCGATCGCGACGACCAACCACTGCAGAGAAGTCGTCGAATCAGGCATCAGTTGCTGAGAGCACCATGTCACGATTGCAGTGGCAACAGCTGAGACGAGCAGGATTACCGCGATCCAACCGACCAGCCAGGCCAAGATAATGCGTCGATGCCCGTGGGCTCTGCGACGGCTTTCTTTTAACGCCTGGGTCGGACTGAGCTGCTCGAACAACAGCAGCGGCAGCGCGAAGAAGTAACTAGTAATTAGCCATAACAGCACAGCCATTAGGCCCAATACCAGCAGCACACCAATCCCCACGGCAATCCGAAAGATGGGCGGGCTCTCTTGCAGATAGTAGTTGATGTCGTACTCGGTGAGCAGTGCCAGGTAGATGCTGCCTGCTACGACCAGAAACGGCACCACAGCGAGTAAGACAAGCACGATGATTCGTAGCGTTAAGCGAACAACATGCACTGCATGAGCTGCCGCAAAACGTAAGGCACCAATCGGTGTTACCGTGCGCCCTGTATGCTTCGCCGCGACAACCCCCAGCAGCGAAGTTTGTTCGAGAAACACAATCCCCAACCACAGCGAGCCTGCGACCAGCAAGCACAACCATCCGGCCGGTCCGAGAAAGAACAGAGCGATATCGACGTCAGAGAGGACTTCGTTACCAAAGGCCGCCAGCAGAAATCGAAACAGGCTGCCCACCAGCGGCGTGAGAAGAATGAATGCGAGAATCTTATAGAGCAGGTCGGTCGCGACGAGCGTTTTCCAACACGAAGAGAATGCCTGCGAAGCAGTGGTGAGCCGTGAGTTCATTAAGTTCGAGAGTTCATTAAAAGGGCGAAATAGGAGCGTCCGTGGTTTACCAAGATACCTGAAGTTCGTATGCGAGACGAAGGTTAGATTCTCTTATGGTGATTACGGCGCGCTCACCCCGACGGCCAGTGGCGGTCACGCCTTACCTTTGGGAGGGTTAATGGAAAGGGTTTTTCCATAGCTGAAAGGGGCTTGTTCGTTACTGTTTTCCCAGGATATAGACGGCAAACGACCCCCTTTGATATATCGTAATTATTAGAAGATTCCACGTGACATCACGAAGTCGACTTTCTATATTGCGCTCAGTGCTCAAAAGCTACCTGATAGGCCGCGTGCCTGTCGTGAATAGCAAGCCCCATCATGGCAAATATTATTCCCCTCCTGTTTATCTTCTTTCCTTAAACGTCGGAGAACGGTTCCATGAAGACCACAAAACCTACAGTCGTGCGGCATGGTTTTACTCTGGTAGAGCTGCTGGTGGTCATTGCGATTATCGGCGTACTGATCGCCCTGCTTCTTCCGGCCGTTCAGCAAGCGCGCGAAGCGGCACGACGGATGAGTTGCTCGAACAACCTCCGCCAGTTGGGCCTGGCAATGCACAACTATCACGACACCAACAATTCTTTTCCCTATGGCGGTCGTTATTACATAACCAAGGCCGGATCGAGCTGGCGGTTTGCCATCCTTCCTTACTTGGAACAGAAAGCACTCTTCGATTTAGACCGAGCCACGGGGTATGACCTCGATACGTACGAAGGTGGCGGCAACAACACCGACATCTCGGTGTATCGCGACGAGACCCGACAGCTGTTTGGTTTGGTGCTGGATGCCTACGTTTGCCCGTCAAGCTCGCAAGAGCTTCTCTTTGCGGCCAACAATAGCGCTTCGTTGATCTCGATCGGTGCCGTCACTCAGGCTCATCATTACGTCGGTATCATGGGGGCTTACCCGGATCCGGCTGGTCGATCCGATTCCTTCTACGCCGTCTCAAGGGGAAGCTTTGCCTCGGACAACGGCATTCTGACGATCGGCGAAACAAAGAAGATGCGCGACGTAACTGACGGCACTTCGAATACGATCATTGTTTCCGAGCAGTCAGGCAACACGAATCCGAACGCGTTGTATCGCAAGCTGGCGAACTACCACACCGGCTGGGGCGGCATTTCCACCGAAGGCACCGTCGACTCTTGGCGTGCCCAGGGCCCTGATCTGCATCGCTATGGTAGCGGGCTGACTTCGGTCTATCATTCGCCTAATCCACGTTCGGTAGGTGCTGAAGGCACAGCTGACTATGACTTCAACACGCCGCTGACCTCCTTTCATCCTGGCGGCCTTCAGGTGGTGCTGGCCGATGGCTCGGCGCGATTCATCAGCGAGACCATCCCGTTGACCACCTTACAGCAGCTGTCGGCTCGTGACGACGGACAAGTGATCAGCGGCTTGTAGAGTCTGTTTCCAAGCGGTTATCGCGGGCGTGATGATGCCCGGCCATCAGCAAGGTGGAAGACGGGCGATCATCACGGACCTTGTTTTTGGACAGGCTTTGTAACTTCGTAGGAAAGAATGAATCATGTTCCGCTATGCTCTCTTCACGCTGGCCGTTTTCACTTGGGTTGCCTGCTTGGGATGCAACCAGCGCAGCGCGCGTCCTTCGGTCACCATTGAAGGAACCGTGACTGTCGATGAAACGCCGCTGCCCCAGGGAAGCATTCACTTTACCTCGCCACTCACGGGTGAATCGGCCTATGTCAACTTGCAACCAGACGGTACGTACGCTGTCAGTTTCCCGGAAGCCGACCTCGGCGAGGCCTACGAGGTTTCGATTCAGAAACCACAAATCGAGCTAGAAGATGCTCACGCCAAAGCCGAAAGGATCAAGATGGACGTTAAGATTCCTCCTAAGTACGCCCATCGAACCACCAGCGGTTTGACATTCACGGTGCAAGAAGGGGGAACCCAAACCTTCGATGTCGAACTGAGCAGTAAATAGCCGTAAGTGCTCTCTCAAGAAAAGAGACAAGCGTCACCCAACGAGGCGACGCTTGTCTTTTCAACATGACTTCACTCGGGCAATCTCTTAGTGATGCGTCTGCTCGCCGCCCACGCATAGCACTTTGGTCGGCATGCCACCGACTTCGTACTCGCCGCGAAACTCGAGATCGTTCAGCGACAACAGTTGCAGCTTGCCGCTGCCAGGGTTGGTAACCACGGCCCAGCGACCGTCGGCGTCGAAGTCGATTTCATGATGGCCGTAATGCCCGGTGACCTGACTTGGTCCGACCGGCAGGTGCTTTACCACCTTGGCGTCACTCAAGTCGCGATCTGCGTTGGGATCGAGATCGACCACAACCAACTGTTCGGCGACGTCGCCTTCTTTCCGGTCCTGAAACAGAAACGCATAGCGCTTACCGGCCGAGGTGACTACCGTCGCCGGCGTCGTTAGCGAAAGACCATCGGGCGTGTCGATCGGAAGCTTGATAACCGATGGTTGCTGGGCAGCTGCATCGATCAGGCAAAGTGCGGCCTTATCGTGCTTGCCGGTGTTGCACAAAACCCAGTTGCGATGCGTGGTGAACGCGCCGGTTCGGTTAGGTCGTTCCGAGTCTTCGGCTTTCCCGAAGGAAAGATGCTGCGGCTCGACGCTTTCCGGCGACTGCTTCAGGTTCACGTCGGCATCCACGTAATAGATACCATCAGACGGGGCGAAGAAGACGCGTCCCTCGTTGGCCGTCGCGCCGTGCAGACCACCGACCGGTAGCTGAAACGAGTAAGCGATCGCGTCCTCGCCGGTCTTGCTGAGGTCGCTTACGTCGATGAGACCGCTTTTCTTTTCATCGCGCGAGCTCCAAGTCGAGTAGGCAACTTTGCCGTCGATCGCAGCCAAGGTGATGTGCCCTCCTCCACCGCGACGAAATTGCCCGTGCTTTTTGTCGTCCTGTCGCAGCAGGTGCAGCGGCGACAATTGCGTGAAGCCGTCGCGTTTGTCGTTGGCCAGAAAGAATTCGCCATCGTATTGATACAGATGGGCCGGGTTTCCTTGCGACTGGTCGACGACGCTGGCAATCACATGAGGTGGTTCGCGATAGTCGTGGTCGTCGTGATCGCCGTGGGAATGACTGCGAACGCCCATATCCAGTGCAGCCCACCCACTTTGATATTTGCCTTGGTCATCGTCTCGAATGCCCACAACTACGACTCGGCCGATGCGTTCCATCTGGACCAATTCGTTGCGCTCGGCGTCGAGTTGGGGGAAACCTTCGACGGCGTCGTGCTTGGTGAATTCGATCTGCGAATCGACCTTAGAGAACTGGCCCCAACGTAGCGTCTTGCCTTCGCGGTCCTGCCAGAGGATTCGCATGACTGGGGTGCCATCGGTAGACGCTTCTTCGGCCTGCATCGGCACAGCCAAGGCGAAACCCATCAGGAGCGTCGTGAAGTGCCAAAGTGACAATTTGTGGTTCATGGATGCGGTCTTTCTTGATAGGGAGATGTAAAACATGGATTGAGCGTAGGATGCTAAAGCGCTAACTTTGGCTCCGGCACGTTGAGATCGATCTCGGTTTGCTCGGCTGTCCAATCAATTTCCAAGGGAGACTTTTCTGGCGAGCGATACGCTCTGGGCCAAATCATGGGGAACTCGCCGGTCGATTCAATCGTCAGGCGATAGCTTCCCGGCGTCAGGTGAACCCCTTCCAACGTCGCCTCCTTGCGAAGTTGGAAGTTCCCCTGGTTATCGCTCACGGCGAATGCCTGGGGGTGGCCGTCGTGGTCGAAGACGGTTAGACGAACCTCGCGCAGCGGCTGACCGTCGGCGTGCAGCTTGCCAGGCGTGCCACCTGGAATTGCAGGCGGTGGCCCGCAACCGATCAGCACGCAGGCCAGCAACGTTAACTGGATAGGTAGTAGGCGATGCATAGTCGTTCTTTGCTTAGAAAGGCTGCGGAACTTCACCACCACCGCGACTAAACAACGCTCGCCAGGTGGATAGTTCGATCGTCTCAGGCACGAAACGGACGCTACCATCGGCAAGCACGATTTGCGTACCACCGGGGTGATTGCTGCGGCTGCTGGAAACGACGTACCCGTGATGCGATGCATCGGGGCTGCGGCTGTTAGGCGAATAGAAACCATTGATGGTGATGTGATATCCGGTGGTGCGAATCCAGGAACCGGCTCGTGCTCCGGTATAGCCGGAGGCCGATGCGGCATCGATGTCTTCGCCGGTCTTCGAGCCGGGAGCACCGCCGCTCACCTTTTTGATCTGCCGCTGCGGGTCGGTCAGAACGGTAGTCGAAACCTGGTCGCGTCCGCCAAACAGCGTTTCTGCCATCAAAATGGTGTGGCTGGTGCCGTCGGTAATATCGCGAAACGCCGTATCGCTACCTCGCCAAAAGAGTCCGTTCGGATCGCAGGCTTCGCAGAAGTTCAGCCCGTCGCCACTTCCCACGTTGACCATGTAATTGGTTCCGGCCCACGTATCGGCGCCGTCGTTATACAGCGGGTCGCCGCTGTCGGACGGGCATAGAAACATATCCAAAGGACGATCCTGAATGCCGGCATGCACGGGGTTCAGAGTGACCGAGGGCCCACTGCCGAGCATGAGCGGCTCGCTGAAGTCGATTAGGTCGTGCAGGTTGCCTTGCTCGAGGAACGGCAAGATCTGGGCCTGGGCCGAGAAACCAGTACTGCTAGAGGAAATGAGCGGGAACTTCCTATGGGTATCGTGATAGTTGTGCATGGCCAGTCCCAACTGCTTGAGGTTGTTCTGGCACTGCATTCGGCGAGCAGCCTCGCGGGCTTGCTGTACGGCCGGCAGCAATAAGGCAATCAAAATACCGATGATGGCGATAACCACCAACAGCTCGACGAGCGTGAACGCATGTCGTGAACGCATTGGAAAACTTCCCTCTTCGCGGACAACGTAGGCCGTGCATAACTAAACACGGCGAGATACCACATGCGACTTTATTTGTTTTGCAATTCACTTGCAAGTACTCTCTTGGGACGTTTATCGGAAGAGGCCTTTTGGTGGCCAAAGTATAGCCAGAAACGACATCCAAGAACGAAATAAGCCCCAGCGGATAGACCGCAGGGGCTTTTGGCGTTTCGAGCTTTGCGCGAACTTAGCAGTTATTGGCCGGCTAACGCTTCGGGATCTTCAACCACCAGATAATGACCATGATCGGCCGTTAAGATTAGGCACGTATCGTCCCAACCACCGTGCTTCTCGATCCACTGCGTGACCTGGTGAAATGCTTCGTCACCGCTGAGTACAGCCCCGATCGAATCGTCGATGTTGTTCGAATGGTTGGCCCAGTCGACGTCGCCTGCTTCGATCATCAGCCACCACGGCTGGCCTTTCGCTTCCAAGACATCGAGGGCCGCCATGCTCATATCGGCCAGCGTGACGTTTTCGCGGATATCCTCTTGGGTATACTCTGCGGCCGCCGTCGGACCCGAGCTTTTCGCGCCGGCAACTGGATCGTACTTGCCATCGGCGGTTTGGTAAGGCAAATGACCGCCTGAGACACCAAAGAAACCGAAGAGCCGGTGTTCTTCCTTTATCGCCGTGGCGACACCTTCTTCCAAGACCTTCTTGCCGGTTTGGCCAGGGGTGCGCTGAGCAACCACATATTTGCCGCCGTGGGTCACATCGATCGCTTGCTGGTCCTCAGCAGTCAGATAAGGATTGCCAGGGACGAAGTTCTTACCTTGCTTTCCGTCCTTCTTCTTTTCGTCTCCCCAGCCACCGGCGAGCAAGACATCGACGCCAGAAAGGGCACCTGGATGATAAATCGAAGGACGTCCTATCAGGTCGCGGGTGATGTCCTGATAGTCGTAGCGGTGAACATTGTTGGCATAGGCTGCCGCCGGCGTGGCGTGGCAAATGGGGACACTCGAAACGACGCCCACCTTCCATCCATCGGCTTGAAGTTGTCGTGCGATCGGCAAGACTTCGCGGCCCATGTAGTCGACGTTGATCGCGTTGTTGTATGTTTTGACACCTGCAGTCATCGAAGTGGCCGTCGAGGCCGAATCGGCATACGCGTGAACCGTGTTCTCTCCTTTGGCAATCCAATAGTTAGCATCGGCCGGGACGCTCCAAGGGAACTCGCCGCCTGCGGTGGGGTCGTATCCTCCTGGGGTGCTACCGCCGGGTGAGGTCACCATCTGGCTATTGACATTCACATCGGTTCCGCTGTTATGCGGGGTTGTCACGAAATATCCGAAGTCGGTCTTCGCGCCTCGATAGTCTTGAAAATGAAGCCCCGTTCCGCGACCCTCGCGATAGGGCACGTTCCCATTCTTATAGATGGCTGCCGCCCAAGTCGTTTGCCAATCCATGCCATCGCAGACGAACAGAATGACTCGCTTCTTGCCACTCTCGACGGCCTGCTTCTGCAAACGATAGACGTCGGTCTGATCGAAGTATTCGGCCTGGGGATTGACGGTTTGCGTAGGAACGAACCCGAACAACTTCTCTAGCTTCTCTTCACTTCGATAGATGCTGTTACCGCCATCGAAAGCGCCCAAGTCGATGCCGAAGGTGTAGACCGGAATCAAGCGGTTGGAATGCGTAGTCCAGCTTGAATACTTCTCACGATTAGGTCCCCAATGAATCGCTTTAGGACGATTTGTCTCGGCATTGCTTTGTTGCAGCGAAGAGATCGAAACGCGTTCCAGGGTCTCAGCGAATGTGGCGTTTGCCAGCAGCAGACTCAGAACAACAGCACCAATCGCAGGGAAGATCTTCATCACAGGGTAGGTCTCGGCAATAAACACAGGGGGGGGAACTCGGCCAGGACTCTTCATTGAACCTACGGCGTGACTGGAGTTAAACCCCTCCTTGCGAAGGTAATGCACTTTTTTGCGCAAGTAGAACGAAACTACATTTCGATCAATTCTCGGAAAAAACAAATGACATTCCGCGCCACGCTCTGCGCGACCGTGATGTGGTACCCCGGCATGAGTCGATTCACTGCCTTTGGTATGACCCGCTCAGCACTACGGAAGGGTTCTCAATCGAATCGACCTTCAACGCTGTCGGCGCCGAGGAAGATTAGGCTGTCGGTCTTCTATGCATCTCTGCCAGAAGATTGTGCAGAAAAAATTAGTGGTGGATATAAATTTTCCACCCCTAAGGAGGATATTCGAGAGAGCTTTAAAACGTACGGTAAAACGCAGAATCGCATAAATGCCAGAAAAACAAGGGAATTTTCCTCTTCATAGGGCTTGCGAACGAAAACGTTTTTTCTGGATGGCACGCTCTTTGCCAACTTGATTCAATTACGATATCCCGATATATCTGAGTGATATCGCGGAATAGTCGGAATAAGCATTTTTTCCATTTAATTCTTTCTGATGCGGAGATCCTCCTGATGAAGTGCCCGATTCCCTCACGACGTGGCTTTACGCTTGTCGAACTACTTGTCGTGATTGCCATTATTGGAGTCCTCATTGCCCTGCTGTTGCCGGCCGTTCAACAGGCACGTGAAGCGGCTCGCAAAATCCAATGCCGAAACAATCTCAAGCAAAGCGTGTTGGCCATGCACAACTATCACGACACGTTTTTGAGCTTGCCTGCCTATCGCCGAGACAACAACTTTTGGGGCTGGGCTGCTCAGTTACTGCCGTTTATGGAAGAGGACAATCTGAGCGAAGCGGTTGGCGTTAGTTCCAATACGTTCCCGGAAGCGGTTGATGGAACGGCCGGCGCGAATGCGACAGAAGTCTTATCGACGGTGATCTCCAACTTGCGATGCCCTTCTTCCACGGCCCCAGAGACTTTCGAGCACGATTCGATCGAGTATGGCGTGATCAGCTACGCGGCCAGTCGAGGCTACGGCCAAGCCGGTTGGGACTCGGACAAAGCTGCCAATACAGGCGCCGTCAATAAAGAAGGCTTGGAGTTCTCGGCCATTACCGACGGCCTTTCCAACACGTTTGCCATCGGCGAAGCTTCGGCCAAGTATGGCGGCTGGGACTCGGGTCCGCGCGGTTGGGCTTTCTGGGCTGGAACGCCAGGCAACAACTACTTGGAACGCCAGAACACCCTCTCGCGCTGTGTTGCTTTCCCCATGAACTCGACGGCACATTGGGGCTTCACCAGTGCCCATACCGAAGGTGCCTATTTCGCTTTTTGCGACGGATCGGTGCAGTTCATTTCCGAGCATATCGAGTTCGACAAGAATGGCGTGTCCAATGGCTGGTTCGGTGGTGATTCGGTGCATGCAGATATCTACTCCAATGCTGCCGGCATGGGCGTGTATCAATTGCTGGGCATTCGTGACGACGGACAAACGGTGCAATTGCCGTAGTCGCAAACCCTTCTCCTGCTTCTTATCGCTGATACGTAGTTTCCGTTGAGAGTGAATCATGTGTGATCAAAGATGGATGGCCCCTGGCCTTTTACTGATTCTGCTGATTGCGGTCGGATGCAGCAGCGGCCAAAACCAAGTCGAGATGGGACATGTTACCGGCCAGGTTTTCGTCGATGGCGAGCCTGCCGGGGCAGGTCTTCAGTTGGAGTTTGCCCCCGTCACCAAAGGAGTGCGGGGTAGCACCGCAGTCACCGACGATTCGGGATACTACGAAGCCATCTATTCGCTCTCGAGCAATGGAGTCCGTGTGGGGCCGTGCGTTGTCAAACTCGTGCCCCCAGCGACCGCTCCTCCGGTTCCTGGTAAGAAGCGGAACCTTCCCTTTCCAGAGCCGTATTACGATGAGATTCGCCAAATTACGGTCAGCCCCGGACAAAATACGATCGACCTAGAGATCTCGAAGAAGTAGCTCCTATGGGCTGCTTTGTTTCTTGGCAGCGTTTCGCTTGCTTCTTAGACAGACAGGCTGGGAGGGCCTCTCTCAGGAAACTTTTCCCTCGCAGACCGGATAAACCGCAATTTGAATTATGAAACCAGTATTAGCTGCAAACGTGCATTAAGTGGCCGTATTCTTCCTTTAGGTAACTAGACGCCTCGTTTGCTACATTCCTGCCCATTTCGTCCTTGAACTGCACGTCAAATGGCCTGAGCTTTGCTGATATCCCGGTATAGCACCGTTGCGAGCCTGCTCTGTACGCTCGCGATAGTAATTTTCCTTCTATCTTCCTGCCTGATTTTGAGAGCCTAGTGACATGAAGACGAAACGATCGTGTTCCACTCGTGCGGCATTTACGTTGGTCGAACTGCTTGTCGTGATTGCCATTATTGGTGTGCTTATTGCCCTACTACTGCCGGCCGTGCAACAGGCCCGCGAGGCCGCTCGCCGTATGCAGTGCAGCAATAACCTGAAACAACTTGGCCTGGCCCTGCACAATTATCACGACACCAACGGTGCGTTTCCGATGGTTTCGTACGTCGATAACACGAACCGCCCGGCCAGTTGGTTGGTGCGGATCTGGCCCTTCATCGAACAATCGGCCGCCTACGACCAGTGCACCTTCAACAGCGACTGGACTGGTATCGGCTTCGATCGTAACTGGCGCGTCACCACGAATGTCGTTGTCGACTCGCTCAACTGCCCGTCCAATCCGATGGAACGTTTCCTGACGCAAGCTTCTAGCAGTGCAATGCAAAGTGATGGGGCACCGGCGGAGGTTCAGTATCAACGTGCCGACTATGTGGGCGTGGGCGGCGGTTACAACATGACCGGCGCGACCCCTTCTCACTGGTACGGTTTTCACGGGATGAATGACTACAACGGGATCTTTGTGGCCTTGGATAGCTATAACAAGCAGACCACATCTTTCCGAGACATCACCGACGGTACAAGCAACACGCTGGCTGTGGGCGAACAGTCGAACTTCATTCGTTCCCTTAACACGTCGACCGGCGAAGTGACCTTCCATGACTCGCGCGAGTACGGACACCGTGGCGGTGCTTGGAGCGGCGGCGGTGGCCACAACGGAAACGGTTCGTGGTACGGCAACTGGGAAGGGCATTCGTCCATCCGCAGCGGGATCAACTTTGCTCATACCAGCGGATACAACAACCCCCTGGGAACTGGAAACGACCCCGGCAAAGGAGGTCGCTCTGGCCACCATACGATCTTCACTTCTGCCCACCCAGGCGGCGCGTTGTTTGTCCTAGGCGACGGATCGACGCGATTTGTCAGCGAGAACATCACGATTGAAACGCTACGTAACTTAGCCAACCGCGCCGACGGCAATGTCGTTGGCGAGTACTAAGTTGGTTCGGCCTAACTCCTGGCTTTATTTCAAGGTGAACGTGATGAATCGATATCTATTATCTACTAGCGTGCTATTGGCACTGGCCGCGACTGGTTGTTTTTCAGACTCGGGTCAGCAGCTGCATACCGTCGACGGGACGATCACCCAGGACGGCGTTCCTTTTGTGGATGCACAACTGGAGTTCGAGCCGCAAACGGCCGGCGCACCTTCGTATGGCAAGTCGGACGAGAACGGCGACTTCAAGCTGTATTACTCGACCGGCAAGCCGGGCGCAGCCCCAGGGCAACACATCGTGAAAGTTCTGGGCGGACGCAAAGCGAGCGATGCCAAGCCAAGCGAGCCCACATCCATCGAGGCCCCGGCAGCACAACGGAAAGAATACCGGGGCAAAGAGATCGTCGTGACCGTCGACCCAAACGCCGAGAATCACGTCGAGATCGAACTATAGGTTTCCACCTCTTCGGAACAGAGAGGGTGGTACCTGAAAAGGACTCTCGCGGTTGCTTCTCCGCGTGGGTCCTTTTTCTATGCGCGGGGACAGAATTTGACTGCTGAAGCCTTAAGCACCACCTGCTAGGGATAGGACGTGGTCTTCTTGTAACCTCATTTTTATGTGGGAATTTCATTTTTCTTTCGGAATACCACAATATTCAAGTACACACTCTTGAGATCCATCAAGGCACCATTAGGGTAATCCATTACTCACTAAGAGCGATGCCGCTGTGAGCTACCGAGATGACTGCACTGAAGATAGGCCTGCCTGATGAGATTGGTCTCGGGTTTGCTTACTCGGGATATCATCGAGGCGTTGGTCTCGAGTGGCTTTCCTAATTTTTCTTCCTACTACGGATCGAGCTATGACCAATTCTTCCCTTCGGCAACGGGGTTTCACGCTGGTTGAGTTACTTGTGGTGATCGCGATCATCGGCGTGTTAATCGCGTTGCTGCTGCCTGCGGTGCAACAAGCTCGCGAAGCGGCCCGACGGATGCAGTGCAGTAACCATTTAAAGCAGTTGGGACTGTCGCTCCACAATTATCACGATACGCATGGGTGCTTTCCGATCTCGTCGCACCTTTCTCCCACCAACCGAAAGCCAGCCAGCTGGTTGGTTCGCGTTATGCCGTTTATGGATCAAGCGGCTGCTTTCAGCCAGCTGACCTTCGACGATACCGATTTCGCCGGAGCAAACGTCGATCGTAACTGGCAGATCACTCAAAACTTGTACATGGAATCGGTTCGTTGCCCATCCAACCCGATGCCGGCCATGTGGACCCAAGACGTCCCCCAGGCAACTCAAGACTTAGGGGCACCTTCGGAAACTGCCGAATATCAGATTGCAGACTATACCGGTGTTGCCGGCGATTATAACGGGTCGACGCCCAGCTTTTGGAACGGCTACCGCGGCCGCAAGGACTACTGCGGGATCTTCGTCGCATTGGATGACTTCAACACCAACACGTGTTCGTTCCGCGATGTGACCGACGGAACGAGCAATACGCTCGCGATCGGCGAGCAATCTGATTACTTCCGCTACCTCGATGGCAACGGCGAAGTGCAGCAGGCCGATCACCGTAGCTGGATCAACGAAGCTGGTCTCTTCTGTGGTGGAGGTGGCGGCACCAAGTCGCAATCCCGCAGTTATTGGAAAGGCGTGTCATCCCTTCGTGCTGGCATTAATGTTCTCGCCCCGGGGGTTAACAATCCGTTTGGTGTTGGCCTCTTTTACACACGTGCTCGTCATCATACACCGTTTGTGTCAGCTCACCCTGGTGGTGCGATGTTCGCAATGGCGGATGGATCAGTTCGATTCGTGTCCGAGCACATCGTCTTTGAGACACTCGAACATATGGCGGATCGATCTGATGGCGAGGTGCTCGGCGAATTCTAATGGCGCTGCGTGAAACACAACAACAACCACGAACCCACAAACGTAGTATGAATCGATATTCCTATTACCTATTTCTGCTGGCCCTGGCGGCAATCATTGGATGCAATGCTTACGATGGCCCGCCGCTGGATCAGGTCACCGGCACGGTGACCTCCGGAGGCAAACCTTTGGTCGGAGCAACGCTTGAGTTCTATCCCGATGCGGGCGGGGCACAATCGTATGGCAAAACGAACGAGAACGGTGAGTTCACCCTTCGCTATTCCACCGGCGAGTTCGGCGCCGTTTCGGGAAGGCATCGCGTGAGTGTTATTGGAGGGCATGCTCAAGGCCAATCCTCGGCGGTTAAAGTCGATAAGGATGGCGTCGAATTGGCCGCCGACCCTGACTCCGCTCCTAAACGCGGCGCGAAACCGAGACATGGCATTGAAATCCAAGTCAACTCAGGTGAGCCCACGTTTGTTGAGATCGAGCTTTAACACGTTGGTATGTCCGCGACGTTATTACACATTAAAAGGCTCCTGCGAACGACCATCGCAGGAGCCTTTTTCTGTTGTTTCAGCAGGTCACGGAATCATCCGCAGAGGCCATGTCGCCGGTTTCTATTTCGGTCCGCTGGCGTTGATCTTGTCGGCGTGATGTTCGGTGCCAGACCAATCACCGTAGGGGCGATCCCCTTTAATGCGTTTGCCGGTCTTACTGTCGGTGTAGCCAGAGACGCGATCGTAGAAGTCGACGGTGTAGTCCGCCGGGGCACTGTCGCCCGTTTCCTTCTGCCATTGGTCCATTTTCTGACGCATGACGACCAACTGCTTGGCGTACTCTTGGTTGCCGATCAGGTTGTTAGTTTGCAGAGGGTCTTCGCTGGTGTCGTACAGTTCTTCGGCCGGTCGTGGTACGAGCAGAACGTCGGCCTGGGCAGGCGTTAGTTTCTCTTTTGCATCGACCAGATCTTTATGCGAAGGAGAACTGACCGAGTCAGCCGGGCCGAGCCAGGCTTTTTCGGGACGAGCATTGCGAACGTAGAGAATCCCGAACGGGTTACGCACCGCGCGGCCGTGGGCTTCGTAGTCGTGCCAGTTGTGTTCGCTGAACGCGTAGTTGCGAGTCGCTTCGCCAACAGGGTCTTTCAGTAGCTTGGCGAAACTAACCCCTTGGGCCTGCTCAGGCACGTTCACACCCGCCAGACTGAGAAAGGTCGGGCAGATATCAATGACGCTAACCAACTTGTTGCATGTTACGCCGGAATCTTTGAGTCCCTTAGGCCAGCTGACGACAAACGGGGTCTTCATGCCGCTATCGTGCACGCGCGTTTTGCCGCGTGGAAAGGGCCGACCGTTGTCGGCCATCACGATGATCATTGTGTTGTCGAACGCGTCTTGGGCCTTCAACTCTTCGCAGACCTGGCCGATGTAGTAATCGAAGCGAGTAATCTCGTTGTGATAGGAAGCGAGGTCATCTCGTGTTGCCGGCTCGTTCCGCATGTACGGCGAGACCTTCACGTCGTCTGGATTGTGCTTCGGTCCGTAGTTGTCTTTCTGCCACTGCGTGTCGGCATCCCAGCCGCGGTGGGCGTCGGTCGCGGCGAACCAGAAGAAGAAGGGTTTATCTTTAGGGCGCTTCTGCACCACATCGACCCAGTGCCCTTCCCCGCCGGAATTGCCCGGCACGCGTACGCCCCGTTTGTCGTCCCAAACGGCGTTCTCGTTGGCGTCGTCCTGCGGCATGTGGTCTTTGCCGGCCAGGGCCGTGTAGTAGCCTGCTTCTTTAAGCAGCTTAGGAAACTTGATCAGATGCGCCGGCAGCGGTCGATGCAGTTCGCTGGCCGCCCCGTTGTTGTGCGGGTACCGACCCGTAATGATGCTGCACCGACTCGGGCTACAACTGCTGGCCGTCAGATACGCATTGGTGAACTTCATCCCGTCGGCCGCCAAGGCATCGATATTAGGCGTCCGAGCCGTTTCGCTGCCGTAACAGCCGAAGTCGTTCCAGCTGACATCGTCGGCAATGAACACAATGAAGTTAGGACGATCGTCCGCCACGGCAGGCATCGCCAAAGCGAACAGCAGCAAGACCGGTAGTACGAAGTGAATGCGATGCATGAGATTTTCCGCGCTGGGTAGAGGAATGAGGTGGGTGGTGGAACTCAGGATCAGTATCCTTGATGACGTTTACTGGGTCAAATTACGGCGGAGTGGGCCCCCGCAGTTAAACCGCATTGGTATTTTTGCACGGCTCGTCATTTTCGCTAAGCATTCGAACGTCCTTTCGCCTATTGGTTTGCCGGCTGCCAAGGCACATTGCCTGCCGCTTGAATCTGCAGTCGCATGGCCCCTTGTAGCTGGAGGAACTTCTTACGGTTGGTCTTGGCCAGGTCGTTTTGTTCCTGCGGGTCTTCGTTCAGGTTGTATAGCTGCAATGGCGAGTAAGGGTCGTTCTGCATTAGTTTCCAGCCGTCGCGGATGATGGCCTGGTACGATTTGCCGCCGTAGCGTGGGCCTCCTTCGCGGCGGACAAAATACAGGTCACGCGTGTGCGGCGGCATCGGTTTGCCCTCGAAAAGCGGGACCAGGCTCATCGCGTTCAGATCATCCGCCGGTGTGCCGCCGGCCAGCTGGACGAACGTGGGGAAGACATCAAAGTTCATCCCTTGGTAGTCGCTAATGCTGCCTGGCGGAATATGTCCGGGCCAGCGAACGAAGAACGGGACCTTCAAGCCGCCGTCGTAGTGGCTTTGCTTGCCGTCGCGCCAAGGGTCGTTGTTCTGGGCATGTGGCAAACTGCCGCCGTTATCGCTGCCGAAGTAGACGACGGTGTTCTCGGCGAGCCCCAACGTTTCCAGCGAATCCAAAACCTTGCCGACGGCGTCGTCCAGATGCTGCACGAAGGCGACGTTCATGGCTCGCTTGTCCGAAAGCTCTGGCTGCGACTTCTTCACCGCGTCGAGGTATGCCTGGGGTGGTTCGATCGGGAAGTGAGGAGCGTTGTAGGCTAGGTAAAGGAAGAACGGTTCGTCCTTCACTTGCGAGCGGCCTTGCAGGTAATCCGTCGCGAACTGAGTGAACAAGTCGGTCGCGTGCCCCTGGGGGTCGATCTCTTTCTGGTTCAGCCGCATGTAGTTGAACCCCTCGCGGCGATGCGTGATGTAGCTATCCATCATGTCGCCCAGGAACCCGTGGAAATGATCGAAGCCGCGCTCGTTGGGTGTATTAGGAGACTCAAGTCCAAGGTGCCACTTGCCGATGCACGCGGTCGCATAGCCTTGCTGCTTGAGCGCGTCGGCCAGCGTCGGCACGCCTGGTTTCAGAAAGCCCCACGAGTTGGCGGGATAGGTCCGAATCACCCCCGGCACACCAACCAGGTCCGGATACTTACCAGTCAGCAGCGCTGCCCGCGAAGGAGAGCAAACGGTGCAATTAGCCCGCATCTGCGTGAAGGTCATTCCGTCGGCGGCCAGCTGGTCGATGTTGGGCGTGGCCACGTCCGAGTCGTGATAGGTTGAAACGTCGCCATAGCCGAGGTCATCGGTATAGATGATCAAAAAGTTCGGCCGCTTGGTTTCGGCGGCGAAGAGGGACGCAGTCAGAAGGAACAGTGTAAGCAGCGAGAGGGATGTCTTCATGGTGGGACACTTGGACTGTGGTAGATGGGAATGACAAGCGATTGCTTCTCAGGATAACAACCCAGTGGTGGCAATGCGAGTTATCCGAACGTGGCGCTATGATTTGGCGCGCGTTGTGCACCTAGGACACTCGCTTTGCCGATTTGTCCCCGCAGCCAGGAGTTTTTCATGATTTCACGTCTTAACGTCGTGATGGTAGCCGTGTGCCTTGGTGGTTGGATGACCAGCTTTGTCGCCGCTCAGTCAGCTAACCAATCGCAATCTGGAACTCAGCAGATTCCGCAAGACTTTTCCGCTGTTGATACCAGCCATTTGATGCAATCGCCAGACCCGGTTCCCTTGGAGAAAGAACGCATTTTTCCAAATTTGAAATTTCAGCGGCCCGTCGAGGTGACTTCTCCGGAAGACGGCACGAACCGGCTGTTTGTCGTGGAACAAGAGGGAACGATCCGCGTTTTCGAGTACCGTGACGATGTCGAAAACGCAGAACTTTTCCTCGATCTTCACGATGTCACCTTGCGTAAGGGAAACGAAGAGGGGCTGCTGGGTTTGGCATTTCACCCAAAGTTCCAAGAGAACGGGCAGTTCTTTGTTTACTATTCCACCCAACCACGAACGAGTGTGGTCTCGCGGTTCACGGTTTCAAAAGACAACCCAAACCAAGCAGATCGACAGTCGGAAGAGATTGTCTTCAAGCTAGATCAGCCATTTAGCAATCACAACGGGGGCAGCATTCGTTTTGGTCCTGATGGCTATTTGTATGTCGGCCTCGGCGATGGCGGCGACGCGCACGATCCCTTTGCAAATGGGCAAAACCTGGAAACACTACTCGGATCGATTCTACGCATCGATGTCGATCGCAAAGATAAAGGACGCGGTTACGCAATTCCCCAAGACAACCCTTTTGTCGAACGTGAGGATGCTCGCGGCGAGATCTGGGCGTACGGCTTACGCAACCCCTGGCGGATTTCGTTCGATCGCGAAAACGGCGACTTATGGACAGGAGACGTCGGACAGAACCGTTTCGAGGAAGTTAATCGGATCGTCAAGGGTGGCAACTACGGTTGGAACAAGCGAGAAGGAATGCACAGCTTTGAACCGCAGTCGCCTGCCAAAGAAACGGAACTGATCGATCCGCTTGCCGAGTACTTTCGGAATGAAGGAATCTCGGTAACCGGCGGTGTCGTTTACCGTGGACCAACTTTAAAAGAGTACGACGGTGCCTATTTTTATGCCGACTACGTTTCTGGCAATGTTTGGGACTTGCGTGCCGATGGAAATACAACCACCAGCAACCGCCGAGTCGCGGAAACAGGCCTGCAGATTTCCGCGTTCGGAGAAGATCAAAATGGAGAGATGCTGCTGTGCTCTTTCGATGGCCATTTGTATCGTCTGACAAAGCGGGACATCGATTTCAAGGCGGCCAAAAAGAACTTTCCACAAAAGCTGTCAGAGACCGGCTTGTTTGACTCGGTCGCGAAGAACATTCCTGCCCAAGGAGTTATTCCTTACGAACTGAACATGCCGTTCTGGTCGGACTACACCGTGAAAGACCGTTACGTTGCCTTGCCGAAAGACAAATCGGTTGTCTATCACGAGCGCGACCAATGGGAGTTTCCGGTGGGAACGGTTTTCGTAAAAACGTTCTGGATGCATCAAGATCGAGCTCAGCTCGAAGACCCGCGTCGGTTGGAAACACGATTACTTGTGCACTCACCCGACGGCTGGCAGGGTTATACCTACGTCTACCACGATGACCAAAGCGAGGCCACACTGCTGGAAGGATCGGCTTTGAAGCCCCTGCCTATCAAGACGGCAGAAGGAAGCTTCGAGCAGCGTTACTACTTCCCTTCGCGGAGCGACTGCATGGCGTGTCATACAAAGGAAGCTGGCTTCGTATTGGGGCTCAACTCGCGGCAGATGAACCACCCGCTCGACTACCACGGCCAGCGTGAAAATCAATTGGCGATGCTTAACCGACTGAATGTTTTCACACAACCACTATCGAACAATGCAGAAGAAATCGAGCGATTCCCCGAGTGGCAGTTCGGCAATCTAGACCGCAGCAATGATCCGCAACATGTCGAAAGTGCACTCGAAACACCCCAAGGAGAAACGACGGCGTTGGCTCGTGCCTGGCTCGATGTCAACTGCGCCGTGTGCCATCGCCCTGATGGGATCGCACCTGGCAAGCGTCACCTGCAATTCCACGCCGATCTGGCCAAAATGAACCTGCTAAACCAGCAGCCGCTGCAAGGCCAGATGACCCCGCCGGGCGGAACCGTTGTTAAACCGGGTCAGCCTTACTTGAGCGAACTGCTGATTCGTGCTGCTCACCGAGGAGTCCGCCAGATGCCACCGCTGGCAAGCAATGTGGCCGACCCACGGGGAATCGAAGTCTTGCGGAAATGGATCGAACAGATGGAGCAGCCAACGGAGTAAGCAGCATCGAGACCGACGTGCCACCGACGGGTTACTTCGCGAACTCTTCCTCGTGCAGTTTCGTCAGCCGCTTGACTACGTCGGGATGCTGACCGGCGAGGTTGGTCTTTTCGCCTGGGTCTTCGGTAATGTTGGCCAGGAAGAGTTTGAATGAGGCATTTTGTGCATCTTCGTGGGTATCGCGGGTATTGGCGATCAGCTTCCAATCGCCCGCCCGGACTGCCCAGGCGGCCTTGGGGCCATTGCCAACTTGCCAGTGCAGCGGATGGTTGAAGTGGGGTGATTGGGCCTGAGGATCTTGGAGCATCCGTACCATCGAGCGGCCATCGAGATGGGTCTCCGGCAGCTTGACGCCGGTTAGCTCGGCCAGAGTTGGCATCCAGTCGCAGGCATGCACCATTTGATCGCGGACTTCCCCCTTAGGCAACTGACCAGGCCAGCTGATGATACCTGGCAGGCGAATGCCCCCTTCAAACATGCTGAACTTAGCACCCCGGTATGGCCCGCTTCTGCCGCCGCCGAAGTGAGCGCGTTCTTCGGTCGAGTACCCGTTGTCGGACTGGTAGATGATGATCGTCTTCTTCCGCAGGTCGAGCTTATCGAGTTTGGCCAATACCTGACCGACGCGTTCGTCCTGCGAGGCGATAAATGCCGCGTACAGATTCCGCGGGTACTCTACCTCTTTGAAATGCTCCAACCACTTCGCTTCGCCTTGATAAGGGTAGTGCGGGGTGTTCATTGCGTAGTAGATGAAGAACGGCTTGTCTTGGTTCTTTTCGATGAACGTACATGCCTCGTCGGCCATTAGCTGCGGGAAGTAGGTACCGTCGTGATAAACCTCTTCCCCGTTGCGCCACAGGTCGTGACGGTTGGGTCCGTTCCAGTAGAAGAAGTGCGAGTAGTTGTCGATGCAGCCACCCATGTGCCCGATCGAGGTATCGAAGCCTTGGGCCAGCGGCATCGTCTCGGGCGTATAGCCGATATGCCATTTGCCGATGTGGGCGGTCGTGTAGCCGGCAGCTTTAAACATCTCGGCGAGGGTGATCTCTTCATTAGGAAGCGCACCGCCGCCTCCCTTTTTCGACGAGCAGTTGTTGGGCACCCCAGCTCGCAACGGCCAACGCCCCGTAAGGGCCCCGGCCCGCGATGGCGAACAAACGGGCGCCGCCGAGTAAAACTGAGTCAAGCGAACCCCATGCACGGCCAGCGAGTCCATATGAGGCGTGTGCAGGTCCTTCGATCCGTAACACCCGGCGTCGACCGAACCTTGGTCGTCGGCAAGAATGTAGAGGACGTTCGGCTTCTCGTTCGCAAACGCGGAAGAACAATTCGCCAGCAGCAGACAAGCCGTGAACAGCGAGTAGACTCGATTCATGGAACGTGGAACCTAGGGGGAAACGGAAGGACGTTGGTAGCCTTTTAGTATCCTCGACGGGAAAAGGCCGGTCAAATCGCATTCCTTGTTTCGCCAATTCAACGAAGATTAGAATAGGGGCAACTCAACAGCCACCGCACGAGGACCCACGGCTATGTTCGACCCGGAAGCCAAAGCTGTCACCGCCCAGTCCTTGGAGCAGATCGAAGCAGAGGGTTCAGACCTGTCTCAGCCGATCGAGATCGACTTCTTCGTCGCCGTGCCGAGCCAGGAAGCAGGCGAACAGGTTGCCGACGAGGCTCGCAAGATTGGGTTTGAAACCAATGTCGAACAAGACGAAGAATCAGGCGAGTGGACTTGCTACTGCACCAAGACCATTTTAGCGACCGTCGACACCGTGTTTGATATCGAAGAAAGCCTGGACGATCTGGCCGATCCGTTCGGAGGCTATAGCGATGGCTTCGGCACGTTTGGAAATCAGGAAGGCTGATTAGGCGACGCGGCGAGTTCTATGGATTCCGCTGCTTCTGAATCATCTTCTGAACCGTCTCGGGAAAGAGATTCAAGATGTCGTCCACATCGCGCGGCAAGCGTCGCTGGTAGTCGAGCGTTTCGGCCTTGTAGGTGTACCGAGCGCCTTGTTTTACCGGCACTTGCAGCTGCTGCCGTTTGACAGGCGTCTCGAAGTCGGCCTGATCGAAGTGATACATCGTCACGTGGCAGACATCGTCGGGCAGCAAACCAAAATTGAGAATCAGCCTGGGCATCGGAAAGCGGCACTTCTCGTTGGGCTGCTGCAAATACAAAAACAACGTGCAGCCGACTACCTGATTATTCTTTTTATCGACCGAGGCGATGGCCAGGACCGCGTCTTGCTTGGGATCGACCAGCAGCCAGTTTTCGTACCGCTGGAACTCGACCACATGAAACGTTTGCCCCGCTGCTTGCCGCAGCACATAAGGACGTTCGAGCGAACGCTTGTTGCGTGCTAGGACTTCATCGGGGACAAAGTTGCCTGGTCGCTGTGGCTGAGGTGCACTATGAATGATCGTCTGAGAGTCGCCACTTTGGTGGAGGGAAACCTCTGAGACCGGCGAGCGGGCATAGATGTGCTCGGTTGTGTCGTATGAGGTGCGATCGACGAACGTTTCCTGAGTGTAATCGTAAATGGTGGTCGTCCATGCGGGCCCTTGGATCAACTCGATCTTCACACCTGGCGGTGAGGGCGGAATCTCGTGCTTGACGACCGAAAAGCCCAGTTGATCGAGGAAGTTCCACTTTAGGATTGCCTGGCGGTCGTAAGCAAAGGCCTCTAATTGATCGCGCATCTGCACGACATCGGCCACCGTTTGCAGCTGGACTCCGTCGAGATCGGCGATGATGGCCCGTTGAAGTTCAAGATGCCCTTGCCTGGGGACCGTCAAACGGTCGCGCAGTTTAGGCTCTTCAGCTAACACAAGCTCGGTGGAAGCGAGCGCGAGCAGAACCAGCAACAATAATCTTCGACCGAACATAGGCCGTTCTCCGGGTGACAGTCAGGACATTCAATAGCGTAATTCAAATCGCTGCTTGAATCACGCCCATCCCCCCGGAAGCGAATAGAGAGAACTCAGAGCTTGTAGATCGGGTGCTCGCCATGCTCTTTGCGCATGATGGCCTTCATCTTTTTGACCAACTCGGGGTGCTGCGAGGCAACGTCTTGCTGTTCACCAATATCCGCATAAAGGTTGTACAGTTCCAACTTGCCATCCCAGCCACCCTTGCGGTAGGCCTTCCATTTGCCCATGCGGACCGACTGCTGTTTGGCCCCTTCATAAAACTCGAAGTAGATGTACTCTCGTGACGACTGCTTGGCTGACTCTCCGGCTAAGGTCGGCAGAATTGAGATCCCATCCATTTCCTTAGTTATCGGCTGGCCACCGGCATTGGCCAGGGTAGGCATCAGGTCGATTTGCGTTGTGATCACGTCCGACGTGCTGCCGGCCTCGATCGTGCCGGGCCACGCGGCAAACATAGGTGCACGGATGCCCCCTTCGTACAACGACCGCTTCATCATGCGAAACGGGCCGTTGCCATCGAACGTATCGGTTCGCTTGTAGTAGCTGTCTTCATCGCCGTTGTCTGAGGTCCAAATGACGATTGTGTTCTCGGTCAAACCCAGTTCTTCAAGTGCCTGTCGAATGCGTCCGACGTTTCGATCGTGTCGCGTTAGCAGCGCGCAGTAGACCTGCTCGTGAGGCGTGAGGCCTTCGACATGGTCGTAACCTTCGAGAGAAGGAACACGCATGCCGCCAGGAGGGCCTCCGTGCGGAACCGTTGAAGCGAGGTAGGCGAAGAACGGCTTATCCTGGTTCGTCTTGATGAATTCGATGAGCTTATCGGTGTAGAGATCTTCGATGAAGGTCCCCTGCCCTTCGCCGACCACACCATTGCCGTTGTCTCGGAGCGAGGTCCCTTTCAGAACTTCCGGCGTGTTGGCCGACAGGTCGATCTGCTTGCCGTTTTCCCAAATCTTGGCGGCGTAATAGTCGCGACAATCGATGTGCCCCAGAAAGCCAAGCCAGTAGTCCCAGCCACACTCGGTGATCTCTTCAGGCGTGCTCGTTCCACCAGCGCTCAACTTGCCAAAGCCGGCCGTCGTATAACCGGCGTCACGAGCGACCTGACCAAGCTGAGGATACTTGGGGGGCCACAAATCGGCCGGCATCTTCATGCGGTTGGCTCGCCAAATCGCATTGCCGGGGTGCTTGCCGGTCAGCAGAGAACAACGCGATGGCCCACACACGGCGTTGCCACAATAGGCATTGGTGAAGGTCATGCCGTCGGCGGCCAGCTGGTCGAGATGGGGAGTCTTGATGATTCGCTCGCTGGCAGGGTCCATCTTCAATGCCGGAACCTTGCCGATGCCCCAGTCGTCGGTATTGATGTAAATGATGTTCGGCGGCTGAGAAGGCGCTTCTGCCTGCACGAAAGCTGGTTGAGCCAACACAAAGACACACGTAACAAGCAGCAGCAATACTTTAATCAGCGAACTCATAAGGAAACCCGGTCTGCGCGAAAGTATAGATATCGAACCGAACCTTATCTTAAACGGTTCGACCTAGCGCCAATACGGTATTTCTGGGAAATCTGCGGGGATCAACCGTATTTCAGGCAAGAAGAATCCTCGACTTAGCGACCTGTTCGGCTCAACGACACTGGTCGAGCCGAACATCGGATCTATCGACGTACGCGCCCCCAAAGCAATGGGACGACGTAAGCCGCAGTTTCAAGATTGCCGCTTAGACGCCGTCATAGCTTTCGACGGCCTTGGTGATTTCTGCAAGTTCGCCGTCGCTCAGTTCAATACTGCCGGACTTAGCGTTGTCGACTGCTTGTTGCGGCGTACGGGCACCACACAGCACGTGCGAACATCCGCGTTGGGCCAAGGTCCAGGCCATGGTGAGCTGCGCAAGGGTGGCGTCGTGCTTTTCGGCGATCGACCGCATGGGCTCGAGCATCGCTTGCACCTTACGCACGTTTTCAGCCTCGAAGCGAGGCTTGAAGTTGCGCTGGTCCCCTTCGTCGTACTTGCGCTCGGGAGTAACCTTGCCGGTCAGCAGGCCCTGGCTCAAAGGGCTGTAGGCCAGGAACGCGAGCTCCTGCTTGGCGCAGTAATCGAGATTGGTCTTTTCCAGATCGCGGTCGATCATCGAGTACTTTTCCTGATCGGTATCCAACTGACCGAACTGGCGATACGCGTTCATTTCTTCCTGGGTCGCGTTGCAAACACCGATCGCGCGGATTTTGCCTTCCTTCTTAAGTTCCATCAGCGTTTCCATCCGCTCGGCGATTGGCGTGTCGTCCATTTGCCAGTGCGTTTGGTAAAGGTCGATCACGTCGGTTTGCAGAAGTTTCAGGCTCCGTTCGACTTCTTCGCGGATTCCATCCTTCCCGCTGTAGATATAAACGTCGAAGCTCTCTTCGGTCTTTTCACCGCTCCAGTCGACATTGTGCTTCGTGGTGCTGAACCGCTTGGTGGCCCGCTTCTTCTGGGCGTCGCTCAAGTCCCATCGCATGCTGCACTTGGTGGCGACGAGCACCTTTTCGCGGCGATCGGCGATTGCCTTACCGACGATTTCTTCGCTGACGCCGAAGCCATACATCGGGGCGGTATCAATCAGATTGCCGCCCGCATCAAGGTAGGCGTGAATCGCCGCGATCGATTCTTTCTCGTCGGCTCCACCCCAAGTCCAGCCACCGATTGCCCAGGCTCCAAAAGCGACAACGGATGCGTCGATACCTGATTTTCCGAGAGGACGTGTCTTCATGATGCTCTTTCTGTTTCGGGGATGGGTGGCTGGGTGGAACGTAAGCGTGAATGCCAGGAAGCATTACACTCGCAGAACGATCTTACCGAATTGTTCGCCTTGTTCCATCCGGGCCAACGCTTCGTTACCTTGGGCCAAGCTGAAGACCTGGTCGATCACTGGGCGAATCTCGTGTTTGTCGATCAGGTTTAACATGCCGCGGAAGTCGGCTGGGGAACCCATGGTCGAGCCGATCAGCTTCAATTGATTCCAGAAGACTTTGAACATATCAATTGTTTCAGGTGGTCCCGTCGTTGCGCCGTAGTTCACGATACGTCCACCGGGTGCGGCCACCGAGATCAGGTTGGCATATCCTTTGCCGGCGGCGCTGTCGATAATCAAATTCGGTCGACCAAACTCTTCAGCCGCTTTTTTGTGCCAGCCTTCTTCGCGGTAGTTGAAACCAGCGACCGCGCCCAGTTCTTTGGCCTTGGCTATTTTCTCGGCACTCGATGACGTGACAGCCACTTCTGCCCCGATCGCGACGGCAAACTGCAGCGCGAACGTGGCTACTCCACCGCCGATGCCGCTGACCAGGACCTTTTCGCCTGGGCGTAGTTGCCCCTGAGACATGGTTGCCCGGAACGCCGTGACGCCAGCCAGCGGTATCGCGGCGGCTTCTTCCCAGCTGAGGTGCTTGGGCTTGGCCCGAAGGGTATCGACCGGAACGTGCATGTGGCTGGTGAACGTTCCGTTGTGGGGCATCCCGGCAATGGTGAACTCGGCCGATTGGGCCGCTTCGTTAGGCCCCCAATCCCAGCCAGGATTGACGATCACTTCCTGATTGAGCCAGCTTTTGTCGTCGTCGCTACCAACGTGCGTGACGATACCGGCCCCGTCCGATCCAAGGACCTTAGGCAACTCGATCCCGGGGTACATTCCCTGCGTGATCCAGTAGTCGCGATGATTCAGAGACGCCGCTTTAATCTCGACTTTAGCGTAGCCTGGTTTCAACTCGCCTAAATCATAATCAGACATCTCGAGCGGGGACTTAAGCTCTTTAATCATTAATCCAGGCATGGGTGTCCTCTTCGGTTCAATGGTCAGCGGTATGGGTAGGTCAAACTTTGACTGCATCCTTAACGCTCGGATGCTTGAGGGCAAGTTTGGTTACCGAGTGAGCGGAATTGAACGGGTGTCGCCCTGCAATTCCCGACGGAAGTCTTTTTCCATTCTCGACGAATATGGCCTCGACTTCCAGATGACCGGTGTCTCGTAAGAATTTCGATCACGATACCAACCAAGTGGTACTGGTCACTTGGGCTGTGCGTTAACGCTACGGCTAACCGAAGCTTTCAATCGCCATTAGACATTCGCCCCCAGCCGCTTGCTCAAACGATGCAGCGTTGGGCTGGCGTCGTCATCTGGCAGGTGGACGTGGATGATGCTCATTGCCTCGCGATCGTCCCAGGCCTGGTGCAGCGCTTCGTGGAACTCTTTTTCGGTACTCACTTCGTAGCCTGTGCCGCCGCAGAGGACTTCCGGCAGCTTACTGTAAGACCAAGGGTGAATGTCGTTGTACTTCCACTCGCCGGGGTGTAGCCAGCGTTCGGTCCCGTAGCCGTGATTGTCCAGCACGATAATCACCGGGTCGTAACCGAGCCGGACGATGGTTGAAAGTTCCATGCCGGTCATCTGGAAAGCACCATCCCCAATCACCGCCACGATGCGAGCCTTGCGATTGGCTGTCTGGGCGCCGAGCGTTGCCGGCACGGCGAATCCCATCGACGTGTAATAAGCAGGGGACAAGAATTCGCTGCGTCCCTGGGTGACCAATTCTGTCGCGGCGAATAGAGAGTCGCCGATATCTGCGATCACGATCGTTTCGTCATCCAGCAGCGGATTGATCATTTGCATCATCCGCTGCGTCGTGATCGGTTGTTCGGTTACTTCACCCACCGGAGGCATCTGCATGCGAATCCCTTCCGGCAACGAGCGTTTGGCACAGGGGATGTTTCGCTGGGCCAGCTGCCGCACAAAGTCTGGCAGCGTGATGCCGTGGTAGTGATGATGCTTCAGGCGAAGTTGCTCGCTGGTAGCGTAAATGCACTTCGAAGGGTCGAGGTTCGCCGTGAAGACGCCCATGTTGATATCGGTCATGAACGTCCCTAGAAGCAGCACCAGGTCGCTCTCTTCAACGAACCGGGTAACCTCTTCCCGGCCGATCGCCCCTTCATAAAGACCAACATAGAGGGGATGCGTTTCCCGAATGACACTCTTGCCAAGCACGGTGGCAGCGACCGGAATTTGGGTATGTTCGGCCAGTGCGACCAGTTCGTCCTGCAAATGAAACCGGTGCAGCTCGACGCCGGCCAAGATAACTGGCTTCTCCGCGCTTTGGATCAACTGCGCCGCTTCGCCGACCGCTTCGGTCAACGCTTGCGGGTCGCTGGTGTTTTCCTGCGAAGGGAAGACGTGACTGATGTGCGGGATGACGTTCACCATGTCGCGCGGCAGTTCGATATAGCCAGGCCGCTTGAACCGCACGATGGCATCCAACACACGATCGATCTCGCGGAAGGCGCTAACGGGATCGGAAAGTTCTGCGCCGGCGATGCATAATTTTTCAAAGACATCTTTCTGCGTGTTGAAGTCACGCACCATGTGATGCAAAAGGGGATTGTTGGTCCGTTCTCGCAGGCCCGGCGAACCAGTGAGGATGACCACCGGAGACTTCTCGGCGTACGCCCCGGCAATGCTGTTACAAATGCTGAGCCCTCCGACGCAGTAAGTGACGCAGACCGCCCCTAACCCTTTCACGCGAGCATAGGAATCGGCCGCGAATCCCGCGCAGTCTTCTCGCGTGCAGCCCACCACGTTGATGGGGCTCTTTTCGAGCATGCCGTAGAAGGAAAGGATGTAATCGCCGGGGATGCCAAAGATGTCTTCCAGGCCATGCTCTTGCAGGCGTCGAATAAGGTACTGGCCGATCGAAACCCCGCTCACGGTCTGCGAGACAGGCACACTGGGGGAAGGGGCGGAACGATTCATCCTGGTCGACTCCCAATCAAAGAAAACAAGTGCGAAATGCCAGCTACCTACATTCTAGAAATTCGGAGGCACCGAGGCAGCAAATTCTTGGCCGTGATAGCAAGTGGTAAGTTTACCCCCCACGGTGAACCCTTGCTTTGCC
The DNA here is from genome assembly GCF_013618625.1 of Bremerella alba. Taxonomy (NCBI): domain Bacteria; kingdom Pseudomonadati; phylum Planctomycetota; class Planctomycetia; order Pirellulales; family Pirellulaceae; genus Bremerella; species Bremerella alba. The sequence goes on from NZ_JABRWO010000001.1 coordinate 774,170, forward strand.
AATACAAGGACTTCACCAGTTAGGTGTTATATCGGGGGCTCAAAACATCCACGACCTTTTATGGATGGAGTGTCACAATTGCTCTTAGATAGGCTGTTTAGGCGTCACCTAAATTACAATTGTTCTAATTTATCTCCCTCTTTTCTTTCGAGATCGACTGCTGGCGCATCGTTTGCACCTTACTACTCATGAGAAACTCGGTGAGCAAAGCCGCTCGCGCAAGATTCTCTATTCTGACATTCGAGGAGCATATCATGAGCGAACAGCAAGAACTTGACCGGGGATATCCCCAAACCGACCCCCAGTCCAAGTCTCCCCCACAGGGCGTCTCCTGGCTGGCCATCGTTATGGTTGGCTTAGGACTGATCGCCGGGCTCATTGTTTTAGGGCCGGCGTTGCAGATGTTCCAGGCAAACTGATTTAATGGGCATAGATGTTGATGTTTAGCCCATTCATTGGTTGTCACACCCTATGCCCGATCCACACTCTGATACCGATCCAACGCTCGCAGAAGTCAACGACCAGCGTGATCGATCACGAACACCTCTGATTGTCGGAGGTGTTCTCTTTTTGGCCCTGCTTGCCGGTTGCGTTCTTGTTGGCCCGATGGTTTCGGCCATGCTACAAGCACGCGAAAATGCCCGGCGCACGACCTGTATGAATAATCTGCGCGCGATTGGTGTTCAGATCGAAGACTATTACGTTGTCCACGAAGCGTTTCCGCCTGGGTGGGAAGTGCCAGCGGACGAACAACCGACGCTACCGACCTGGGGATGGACATCCAAGCTGATCAGTCTGACCGGCGTCACTTACCCCACACCGGAAGATTTGCAGCAACCACTGGCGGAGGTTCTGATCGCCGATGATCAACGCATGGAGTTCGTGCAATCGTACTTTCCAGAATACTTGTGCCCCTCGGACGACGGACTTGCTTACGATGGTGAAAACCACCCTGACCGGCGCTGGATCCACGATGGGAACCCGGTGCCTTTCGGGCTGAGCATGTATGTGGGCAACGCGGGACATCTGCACGATGCCGTCGGCGACCAACCGAACACAGGCATCTTCTTTGGCAACTCGACCGTGACCCTCGCCGATGTGTCGGATGGCGTCAGTCACACGATCATGACCGGCGAGCGTGACTTAACTAATTGCCGCGCCGGCAGTTGGCCTGGCGTGCCTGACCCGATGAAGCATGATGGTGGCCCGTCGATCTGGAATGTTGTCGCAGGGGCCAAGCCGAAGATCAACGCACCACCTTGGGACGGCGATACGCTATGCGGCGAGGGCTTTTCCAGCTTGCACCCCGGCGGAGCGAATGTGATGCTGGTCGATGGCTCGGTGAAATTTCTGGCAACCGATACCGACTCGCAGTGGCAGGCAGAGGCCACCAGCGGCGAGATCGGTGTGCTTCAGCAGATGATGATTCGCAACGATGGCGAAAAAAGCAGTCCTTAGTGGGTCTGCGTAATCATTTTCAACCACTCGATGGCCATTGGAATACCGGGGTCGAGCATCGGCTCGAAGTGCCCGCCTTTGGGGACCCGTACGACGGTGACATCGCTTCCCAATTCGCGAAGCTTCTTGCCGAAGGTATCGGCCGGCCCGGTAATGTCGGGTCGATCGTCACCGGCGATGAACAGAAAAGTTGGCTGGCTTAAACGATGAATGTGCGTGATCGGCGAGATCTCGTTAACATAGACGCCGGCCTCTGGCACGATCTTGGAATTCTGCACATAGGTGATGCCATCGATCCCCAAAGACGCGCGGATGTCGACCGCCGGCATAAAGGCGATGGCCCCTTTTACTTGCGGTTCCATTTCAGCGACATATAAGGCCATCGTTCCGGCAGAACTGTGCCCGGCGGTGTAAAATTGCCGGGGATCGACAAACGAGACTTTCTCTCTCGCGTAGGCCATTGCCGTTTGTGCGTTGAGAAGCCCTGACTTGGCTTGGCGGAATTTCTCGGCGGCCATCTTCAATTGGACATCGGACGAAGTCTCAGCGTCTGCATTGCCGCTAAGCTCGTAGGCAACGACCGCAAAGCCGGCTTTCACCCACGGCAAATGCTCGGCAGCATCTCCCTCGGCAAGCCCCAAGCCATGGATCATCATCGTCCCGGCTGGGGCAATAAAGATGCACGGCACCTTCGACTGCGGCAATGGATCAGGCTGGTAGATCCACAGCGTCATCGATTGACCGTCAGGAAGTTTCGTCTGCACAACCGCCTTACGGACACCATCTGCCTGACTCTGAAACGCGGCGTCAGGAGCCTGCTTGGCAATGTTGCCTAAGTAATTCAAGGGGGCGAACAGTTTGTCGGCGAACTCGGTTTCGACGAGCGTATCGGTCACCGGTTGGTTATTGGAACAACCCAAGCCGGAACCTACGGCGACCGAAAATCCAACAAGCACTAGTAGCGAGCGATACAACATTGGGGAAAACCTGCTAATCCAATTGGGGGAACGCACCTATTGTAACTCGGGGGAGAGCGAGAATGAAACAGCAGCTGCTACCTCTCGGGCGACTGGTTGTCAGGCTTAACGAAACGGCTACCCTTGGGGTTTTCGCCCATCTGAAGTTTCCCATGGCACGTACGAAGTTGAAATCTCGCTCAGAACCAGAGAATTCTTCGCCGGTCCGCGGGTCGCTGGCAGCTTTTCAATCGCATGTATTTGCCTGGTTCGCGACCCATCAACGGGATTTACCGTGGCGAAAATCGCAAGATCCTTATCGCGTCTGGATCAGCGAAATCATGCTTCAGCAGACCCAAGTAGCGACCGTCAAAGAGTACTTTCGTCGATTTACAGCCGAGTTTCCCCAAGTTAGCGATCTGGCCGCAGCCAACGAGCAAAAAGTCTTACGACTATGGGAAGGGCTTGGCTACTATCGACGGGCTCGCCAATTGCATGCCGCTGCGAAAGAGATTGTCGAGCGTTTTCACGGGAAGTTTCCCCAAACGGTCGACGAGATCCAAAGCCTGCCAGGGGTCGGTAGGTACACGGCCGGCGCGATCGCATCGATCGCATATGGGCACAAAGTACCGATTCTCGAGGCGAACACGCAGCGGCTGTTCGCCAGGCTGACCGGGTGGGATCAGGTTCTTACGACGTCGGCTAGTCAAAAAAGACTTTGGCAATTCGCGGAAGATATTCTCCCCGATCAAGACGTTGGTATCTTCAATCAGGCCTTGATGGAGATTGGCAGTCTTGTCTGTACGCCGAAAAATCAGAGTTGTTCGCAGTGCCCACTGGCGGCACATTGCGAGGCCTATCAGCAAGACCGGCAAGACGAGATCCCGCAACCGAAGAAGAAGATCGAGTTCATTCCCATCACAGAGATTGCCCTGGTAGTGCGTCGCAAGAATGAAGTCCTGGTTCGACAATGTGGCCAGGACGAACGTTGGGCAGGGCTATGGGATTTTCCCCGGTTCGCCGTTGCCGACGTAAATGAACTAAGTGCCGCCGAAGCCCAACTGAAGGAAGCCTCCGGGATTCAGGCCTCGCTGGGGCCGCATCTGACGACGATCAAGCATGGCGTGACCAAATATCGAATCACTTTGCTTTGCCACGAGATGAGCCACGAAAAAGGTCGTCTGCGGCCAGCCCCCGGTCCCGATGGTCAGCCTCGCGTGTGGCAGTGGCGCGAGGCTTCGCACCTGGCCGATCTGCCGTTATCGACAACCGGTCGCAAGCTGGCCAAGCTGGTGTGATCTATCGCCGGCCGCTGGCGTCTTCTGTCTTGATAAACTCGTCCCACAATTGTTCCACGTGCTTTCCGGTGGCCTCGCGAATCATGGCGTTTTGAAACTCCTGCTTGCGGATCGCTTCATTGATCTTCTGCACGATACCGGGGTGCGTCTTTTCCAACCAGGCAACAAATTGGGCACTGGTGCGATAGCCATCGCGATAGCTTTGCCGCTGGGGATTAATGCCGCGAAGACGTGTCTGGGGTTCGTACTTGTAGAACCGGATATAGTCGGCGATCCCTTCGACCAACCAGAAAGGTCCGCCGCGGGGATAGGCCTGAATCACGTGAACCAGTTCGTGCACCACCATGCCGGTATCGTCGGGATGCTGCTTGACCCAATTGCCCGCGATCACAATTTGATTGCCAATCGTATGAGCGACTCCGTCCATGTCTTTCTTGAAGACCACACGAACTTCATGGGGCGGTGCGAAGCCCTCTTGCTGTAGCATCTGGGTAATCTTGGGATGCCACTGTTTGATCAATTTGGCCGAGTTGTCGCCCCACTCTTTCAGCTCGGGGACTTCGCTGACATCGACAATTACCTTCACCTCAGGCTGGGCAGACGCCCGTGTATTGTCGTGGGCGAAGACCCCCGCAGGAGCGAAGAACAACCCAGTGAGAATCAAGAGCGTGAGTCGCATCGAATGGCCTCTTCGGTAGCGAAATGAGAAGGATTAAGACGTGATCTATGTCCCCATCGTAGCTCACTGAAATCTCTATCGCATTGAGGTCCATTCCGGATTTGTATATTTTTCCGCAACTAACTGAGCGGTCAATTCACTGGGCCAGTCGAGCATCGGTCCGGTAGTTTCCCAAGCTTCGATCAGCTGCTGGCGGATCATTTCGCGAGGGATCGGCACGTTGGTGACGAATGACTCGTGAGGACGATGCTCGCGATAGTCAGGCATTCGCGGCGGCGTACGAAGTAGCTCCGGAATCAGATCTAAGTCAAAGTCATACAGAAGCGTACCGTGGTAGATGAGATGCGAGCGTTTGCAGCGAAGGCTATTGCCGGAGAACTTTCGCCCGTCGAGCGTCAGATCGCACGTCCCTTGGAAATCGACCTCGGGAACCTGGCCGGCGAGCGTTTTTTGTAGACGCCCCATCACGTATTGATGGCAGAGATCGAGGGCCGTCAGTTGGGGGTGCAACTCGTAACTAAGGACGACGGCATACATCAGACAGCCGCGGCCTGTTACCACAGCGGCACCACCACTGGCCCGGCGAAGAAATCGAACGCCCCGCGACTGACAGGCCTCGACATTGACTTCCTCGTGCAGCTTAGAAGCACGACCAATGACGACCAACGGCTCGATCGGCTCCCAAAGTCGCAAGACTTCCAGAGGTCGCCCGCTCGACTCGGCGTTATTAAGCAGAGCCTCGTCCAAGGCGAGATTCTCTTCGGGTGACGGCAGCGTAAGATCAAGAAGTTGCATAGACCAACTTGTTCCAGCCTAGCTGCGACTTTTGCCCGGAAACGCGAATGCACCGCCCATCAGAACCAGCCCCAAAACGACGCCGATTACTGAAAGCAACAAAAAGGTTTGCCGCGACTCGTAAACACCGAGTACGTAACGATCGCCAACCGCATTTCCGCGCATGTCATTCAACGCACCCCCACTGGAAGCAAACGCCCAGAAGTCGAGCGTGTTTTGCATCGTCCATTGCTGGACATCGCCTTCGATGAGTTCGATGGGGACCTCGCGTGCTTTGTCCAGCGATTCTAAAGGAGTGATCCGGTACAGAAACACGGAAGCGACCAAACAGCCCATCAGGAGGAGCAACCCCACGACAAACATGACCGATTGACCCACCGACCACTCACGGCGTACCGGTACCTCTTCCTTCTCGACCAGCGGCAGCTTCTTTAATTCGCGAAGCGTAGGGACTTCGACCGTCTTGCCGTCGGCAGTGGTAATCGTTTCACCGGCTTGCGAGGACTCGACGTGAACCTCTTCGCCATCGGGGGTTGTCAGTAGATAAGTTTGAGCCATAGCGTGTTTGGTGTCGCAAGTGATCTAACTAAACGGGAAACGTATTGGTCGAAACCACTTAGTCTACTCCCCCAACCGCCCGGTGTGAAAACGACATGCAGGAATGAGGCCGTTTTTTGAAAATCTTTACTGTTCTTGCACTTTCGGTGCGTTAGCTAGGAGCCGCTCGGCCGGTCTTGCCCCACCAGGGGAGTGAAATCCCGCCGTCGACCAATAGCGTGGCTCCGGTCGTGTAACTGTTCCGGGGACTGCTCATGTAGCAAATCGCATTGGCCATTTCTTCCGGCGTACCAAGCCGACCGGCTGGGATTTTCGCGCCTCCTTCGTCGAGAACCTCATCCGTGGCGAACTTGCGTTCCCCAGGGGTATCGGTCCAGCCAGGCTGCACGATATTCACGCGGATCTTGAAATCCGAAAGTTCAATGGCTGCTGTTTTGGCCATATGCTCGATCGCGGCCTTCGACATGTTGTAGGCCATGGCCTTGGGCGCCGGAATGAACGCATGAGGCGAACTGACGATGGTGACAGCGCCAGGCGTTTTTTGGGCGATCATTTGCCGCGAGGAAGCCCTGAGAAGATGAAACGCACCCCACATGGTGACCTCGATCGTACGGCGAAATCCGTCCATATTGGCTTCGTAGAAGAACTCGCGGTCGCTGTAGACCGCGTTCGAGACGGCCACGTCCAGCTTGCCGAAACGCTCGACACTTTGGGCAACCATGGCTTCGACCGCCTCATAGCTCGAGACATCACATTTGACCGCGATTGCTTCGCTGCCCAACTCTTCGACTTCGGCGACTACCTGTTCGGCCTTCTCGGGGCTGTTGTGGTAATTGACGATGACCTTGGCGCCTTGCTTTGCAAATTCAAGTATGGCCGCTTTGCCAATACCCTGGCTGGAACCGGTCACCAGGACCACTTGTCCTTCGAAATCTCGCTGCGTCATGGTTTTGCTTTTCCGGGCTAATCGAGGTGGGATAGTTCGCAGAACAAGTCTCTGCCTGACGGCTAATGCTAACGGGGCAATCATGGGGCTGCAATTCAAGGGTTGGCCAGGAAGGGGCCGTCGCCGGGATTCCTCTCAAATTCGATCGAACATTCTTACCCCCGGTTGGCGATTCGGCCTGAAAATGAGGTGTTCACGCGGCATCTCAGGTGTGTCCGATGGTGCAATGAAGAAACAAACCACCAGTAAAAAATGCACGTGTGTTGCAAGAATGCATCGCACTGGGGCAATCCTCCCCCAGGAACAAGGCTAAGGGAAAAGAATTCCCAGCACTTAGAGAATGCTGAGATAGACTGTGGTTGTCCGTAGATCGAAAAGGAGCGGAAACTCCTATTTTCCCGTATGAAAGTCTGGACCCTGGTTAGTGTCTAGTTAGAATTGGGTGAATTCAATCGATCAACGGATGCTCGATAACGTAGATTCAAATTTTGTATCCTCCAAACCCTCCACCTCTAGCACGAACATCTTGCCCCCACGGTCGTAAGTTCCGTGGTCCGAAGACGGAATTCTTTTTGTCGTGAAACGAGTTGAGGTTTGGTTGACATAGTTATTGCCCCGTAGCAACCCGAATCGCAAGATGGAGACACTTTGATCCATAAGGGAACTTAAGTGGCATAGACTACCTCCTACTACAAAGATCACGATCGATCGAAAGCCAGACGGAGCCAGTCGATCATTACTTTGGGTAGGTTGCAAAATTTAGGAAATTGATAGCACACATCCGAGTGTTTTTCCAGACCTGCAACCTCACGTATAAGCGGTAAAGTTCATGGAAATACGGCATTCCGGTTGATTACAATAGGTACTGAGGCCGATTTTTAGGGAATTGAAAGTCTGGTCGTAAACAAGGGTTAGAGTGATTCTTCGACACAGCAAGATGCTGGGTCGCTTGGTAGCAAGATAGGACTTGCTACTGAAGGAAAGGGGCACGGATTTCCAACTGACACGTTGCACGTTGCTGCCGGCCATGTCCGTTGACTGCTTCGATGCCGCGAGAGGATCGCAAGATTGGCGTGACTCCGCTGGGCTCAGCACAGTACTTTCGGGATTGGGCAAGCTACGCAGGCCGCAAGCACGCGTCAAAGGTAATCTCTTTCCAAATATCCACGGAAGGCAGTCATCCGCGTCTTAGGTGGTAGACTTGCGAAGTTTTTCATCGCAAAGAATACCGCTGAATAACGTGCGGATTGGGCGGGACGACCGCATAATTTTTCCCGTCACCCATGGGTTAACTCAGAAGAATACGAGCCTCACTTTGGCGAGTGAAGGAGTGATATGTTGTACGATTCGTTGATTGACGATTTCGAAGATGATGATGCACGAGCACGTCCGCGTAGCTTCGACGATGCTGCCGTCGATGTGATCGATGACTCCGATGATGATCGCATGATGACCACGGAGGATATGTCGAATGATTCGGCAGACGATTCATCCGATGAATTCACCGAGGACAGCGAAACCTGGTCCGACGACCCGGTTCGTATGTACTTGACGCAGATGGGCGAGATTCCCTTGTTGACCCGCCAACAGGAAATCTATCTCGCTCGTAAGATCGAACAAACCCGAGCCAAGTTCCGCCGCTTGCTCTTGGAGTGCGACTATGTCGCCCAAGATTCTTTTAAGATTTTGCAGCGCGTGCAGGATGGCGAATTACCGTTCGATCGTACTGTTCAAGTTTCAGTGACCGATCGCTTGGAAAAAGAACAGATCATGGGCCGCATGCCGATGAATCTGGTCACCGTTGATCGCTTGCTGAAGCGAAATCGCCGTGACTACGTCACCGCGCTAAGCAAGTCGGTTTCGGCCGATAAGCGTGCCGCAGCATGGCGTCGACTGAGCCACCGCCGTCAGCGCGTGGTGAACCTGATCGAAGAGTTGGGTCTGCGTACTCAGCGAATCGAGTCGAAGATCGGCGTGTTGGAAGAATTCTGCCGCCGCATCAATGAACTCAAAGCCCGTTTGGACGATCACAAAGCGGCGAACACGCCGATGGAAGATCGCCAACCGCTGCTGGCCGAGTACCGCAACCTGTTGATGGCTACGCAAGAGACTCCCAAAAGTCTCAACCGTCGCTGTCAGGCCGTCAAAGCGATCTACTCGGAATATCAGCAAGCCAAACGCGAGCTGTCCGAAGGGAACTTGCGTCTGGTGGTCTCGATCGCCAAGAAGTATCGTAACCGCGGTTTGAGCTTCCTCGATCTCATCCAGGAAGGCAACGCCGGTTTGATGCGTGCAGTCGACAAGTTTGAATACCGTCGTGGTTTCAAGTTTTGTACGTACGCTACCTGGTGGATTCGTCAGGCCATTACTCGGGCCGTAGCCGACCAAAGCCGAACCATTCGCATCCCGGTTCACATGGTCGAAACCATGTCCCGCGTTCGCAATGTGGCTCGTCAGCTGCTGCAAGAAAAAGGCCGCGAACCAACGATCGAAGAAACGGCCCGTCGTGCCGGCACTACCGTCGAGGAAGCTCGCCGCGTGCTGGCCATGAGCCGCTATCCGATCTCGCTCGACCGCCCTGTCGGTAACAGCGAAGACAGCCAGTTTGGCGATTTGCTTCCCGATGGCGAAGCCGAAAGCCCAGCCAACGGTGCTGCTCAGGAAATGCTGCGTGGTCGGATCGGTCGCGTGCTGAAGACCCTCAGCTACCGCGAACGCGAGATCATCAAGCTGCGTTACGGTTTGGGCGATGGCTACAGCTACACCCTGGAGGAAGTTGGTCACATCTTCAAAGTGACCCGCGAACGTATCCGCCAGATCGAAGCCAAAGCCGTCCGCAAACTGCAGCAACCCAGCCGCAGCCAAGACCTAGTCGGTTTCCTCGACTAAGTCGAACCTGCCACAACTTTCGAAATTCAAGAGCCGGACTCACATGGGTCCGGCTTTTTTTGTTGGTGCTTTTCAGTAAGCGATTCGGGGGTGTGCCCATGCTTGTTGACGCACTTGCTGAAAACTTCCCACTCCATCCTGTGGAAAACCGTTCAATAACCTGTCAGTATGCTGTCTCTATCCTGTCGGTAACCTCTCGATAGCCGTTTGATACGATGTCGATACTTGTCGATAACCTCCCTAACTAACTGACATGACCGAACCTCCGGAATCCAATCCGTTTACTTCTCCGCATGGCGACGATCAGCCGTCGTCGCCGGAGTTGTCTTCGATGCCGGGCCCTTTGGCGGTGGCGGTATTGTTGGGACTGTTGCTGACGGCCTGGCAGATTGGCGAGTTCCTGGTCATTGGCTACTCCGATACTTCACAGCAGTTCAGTTTGCTCATTGGGGCCACGCTCTCTTTTTTGATCTCGCTGGGCCTGATCGCGCGGAGCAGTCCGACGTGGGCGGTTGCGCGGTATTACTTTCTGTTTCATGGAATGATGTCCGTCATTTTTTGCGTGATGGCTTTCGTCTTTTCGAAGTCCCCGCTGGCAATCGTCTCAGGACTAGTGCAAGCTGGATTCTGCCTGGCGATCTTCTCGGCCCTGGGGAGAGAGACGGTGCGCAAGTTTCATCGCCTTCAATGTCCCCACTGCGACTTTGTGAACTCTGGTGGGGATGACCTGTTATGCTTCCAGCGGCGCTGCTCCCGATGCGGGTTTCGCTGGTAAACAAAATGCCCGACTCCTCGCACGACAATCCGTTTCAATCCCCTACCGCCGCGACCGACCCAATTGCGACGCCTTCTCGCAATATCCGGAACCTTGTCTCGCTGACGTGGGGATTGTTTCTCATGGTCGGCCTGATCCATGCCGTCGCCGGTCTGCTTGCCGGCAATCGCGTTCAACTGTTGGTTGGTTTTTTAAGCCTGGCTACCGGGTTTAGTATCTTGATACCGTCGGTCTTTACATGGCTATTCGGACTGGCTTTTGCGACACTGATGGCCGTTCTTTCGGTCGGGGTTCTGACCACAGGTATCGCGGAAGATCGCCCGCTCGTGATCGTGGGTCTCGCCCCGCTTATCCTGTACATCATCATCATGGTGCTGCTGATTCAAACGGCCAGCAAATACTACTGGCGACGAAGGGCCAACGAGTGAATCGGATAACTAACAATCCGTTTGAATCGCCGGGCATTCTAGAAGAGGCTCCCGACGCCACGCTGCTCGATGAAGAACCGACCCACCAGATGTCGGTCCTGGTTTTCGTCGCTTGGTGTCTGTTCATGCTGATCGCCATGATTCACTTCGGCATGTGCTGGGTGCTGCAAGATTTCTTCAATGGCATCCTGTTTTGCATGACCGGCGTGGTTGGGTTTATTCTGATCATTCCTACCCGCGGCACAGTCACCCTCGCCACCATGTATGCGGTCAGCGCGTGCGTCTGCTGCGGAACGTTCGCGGCGATTCACGAGAAAGGATTCCCAACGGTTATCCTGCTCGGCTTTGTTCTGGCGTATGCGATCATCGCTGCCATCCTGGGTTATATTGAATACCAGGAAAGGATGAAGCCGTATGGATGAAAATCCATTTGAATCCCACGATACGATCGACGAACCACCGATTGAGCCGGAAGTCATCGAAGTCCCCAGCGCCTTCCGCGTGCCGGGCCCGGTCGCTGTGGCGTGGCTGTTCAGCTTAGCGCTAGCCGCCGCTCTGGTCGCTTTGGTGGAAAGTCCTATCGGCCCGATCACCGGGCTGTTAGCCATCGCCGCCGGCTTTCTCCTGTTCTGCAAACAGTTGTGGGCCTACCGCGTGTCGGCCAACTACTTTGCGGTCCTCTTTCTGATCATGATCGCCGGATCCGCCTTGGCGATGCTCGAACAAGAATGGTGGCGTGCAGGGCGGGGAACATTGATCTTGCTGGTTACCACGCTCATTCTGCTGCTGCTGATGCATCCCAAGTCGCGGAGATTTTACTATCACAGCCCTGAGTGATCATCGGTTGGGGTTCCTCCGGCCAAAGACGATCTGACGTTTCATTGATAAACTAACGTCATCGAGTGACTTCATTTCACAGCTACCTCAGGATCAAGCCGTTGACCGACGCACAAGAAAACTCCCCCGCCAAGAAGCACAATCAGGGTGCCTGGGATCGGATGGCTCGGGGTGGGCATCGGTTTGCTCAGCCAGCGAAGGACGACGAATTTAAGAACCCGCTCAAGACGCTCGACCGTTGGGGCTGGCTCGGCAAAAGCATTTACGGGCAGCGCGTGTTGTGCCTGGCTGCCGGGGGTGGTCGCCAAGGGCCCCTGTATGCCGCGGCCGGTGCGGTGGTTACGGTGGTCGATATTAGCGGCGCCCAGTTAGAGATCGATCGCAAGGTGGCCGCCGATCGCGGACTGCAGCTGCGTACGGTGGAAGCTTCGATGGACGACCTCTCGATGTTCGCCCCGGCCGACTTCGATATCGTCATTCACCCGGTTGCGACGTGCTATGTGCCGGATGTGGCACCCGTCTTCCGCGAAGTCGCCAACGTGCTATGCGCGGGTGGAATCTATATCAGCCAGCATAAGACGCCCACCAGCCTGCAAGCGGAAGTCCGCCGCAGCGAAAACGGCTATGAACTAACCGAGCCCTACTATCGTAGCGGCCCCCTGCCCGAGGTCCGCGGCAGCCGTCACCGCGAAGAAGGGACGCTCGAGTATCTGCACCGCTGGGACCAACTACTGGGCGGCATGTGCCGAGCAGGCCTGGTGATCGAAGACCTGGTCGAGCCGCTGCACGCCAAAGAAGACGCCGAGCCCAACTCATTCGAAGACCGTAGTAAATACATCGCCCCGTACGTACGAATCAAGGCTCGTCGAGTGGGTCAGGAGCAAGCTCGGACCGAAGCGGGTTCGTTGTGGCTGCCTAGCTAGATGTTTTCGGCACTTCTCGGCCACTTACCGGCAACCACTTCGTCATTCGCAATTGCCTGAAGCGCCACAATCCCAGCGATCAGCAGGTAAAAGCTTTCCCAGGCGATCACCAGCGGCATTCGATTCCACAGCGCCGGCAGCATCCACGCTGCCGTTAGCGAGATGGCCAAGATCGCACCCAGACCGATCACCAATTGACGTTGACGGTCCTCTTTTATTTCTGAAATCGTCAGCGCAACAACCATCGTCGGGCAGCTCCACACCATCAGGCCTGGCAGCGCCACCGGCAGTTCCTGCCAGGGGAAGTCGCTTTGCAATATGGCAAAGCATACCAGGGTGGCCGCAGTCGTTAATGCGAAGATCGCGGCTAACGAGAACTGCGACTTGGCTTCGCGGCAACCCATGCGATAGATGGTGGGAAGGGCCACGCATAGCAGCCCGAACACGCTTAGGATGATCGCCCAGTGCAGCAGAGGAATCTTCTCGATGGCACCTAGTAGCATGCTTCCCAGCCCGATACTTGCCAGCATAGCGATCGACCACAACGGCCAGGCTTCCGGGCGACGTATCCACCCGGCGGCGATCAGGCCAATCTGACCGAGCATCAGCCCCAACATGCAGCCAAACAAGGCCTCCGACGGCTGCCCGCTATGCAGGTTGGCCGCCAACGAAATGTCAACGCAGATGCTGGCCGCAGCTAACAGGGAAAGCAGAAATCGTCCGGGAGTAATCATCCCTTTATCGTGATTGGCGGCCGCGGCAATTGCACACCGAACTGCCCTCACGCACTGACGAAATCAGATCTCGCGATAACGATTGTATCGATTATCGCCATTAATCGACCGCAATCGGGTCTCCGCTGGGTTGTAGTAATTCTGATTGCTGAGGCGGCCTTTGCGATTTAGCTTCACGCAAGATCACGACTCCACCTCCAAGCAGATAGAGCGACATAAAGCCGGCGATTTGTGCTACCAAGCTAATGTCTCCCGTCGAGCGCTCGGTAGAAGCCGCCATGATCACAGAGATCACTACCAGTAGCGACATGATCGTGACATACCGTCGCATCGAAATCGTACGCCGAGCGACAAGCATGAACCCAGCCAAGGGAATCGGAACGGCAGTGCCAAGGAAGTAAAAGATAAATGTAAGGAACCATCCCCAATCGAGGTTAACTTGAATGGCCACCGCGCAAGCAATGGTCACCAGCGTCATCAGGCCGAAGAGAAGCGACAGTGAAAATTGCACCTGCATACCGACGAATACCACGCGGTAGATCGCGACCGGCGCGATTCCGAAAAACAACGTCGCCAATAAAATGACAAGCACTCGATCGAACGGCGCGCCCCATGACGATAATGTGACGGTCAGCCCAAAAAGAAGCGAAACGATAAAGCCCGCGCTGGGCAACTTCCAGGAACTTGCATCTTGCATCAGCAGAATTAGGCAAAGCGTCATCTGCCCCAGAGAGAGCCCCAAGATGCACATGGTCAAGAATACCGTTGCAGGACCTTGCTCTAAGTTAATGACGCTTGTTGACAGCGCGAAGTTTAAGAATGCCGTCAATAACACGAAGTAGAATGAGACTCGGTCATAACGTTTATCGTTCATTCTTGAAGCATCGCATTTTCTTGAGCCGGATGCACGTAGTTGCCGCACGATCACGTTGCAAAACGATCCTCGGCCCGGCAAAATTGAGCCTGACGATTCTTTATTCAGCACTTTCCGTCGCACAAGTACAATGACTCACGAATCACTTCAAGAAATCGTTTGCTGCATGGGCCAGCCGGTAGCCGGTAACCCGTCCCAGTTCATGATGGAACGGGCCTTTGCTGCGGCCGGTTTGGATTGGCGATACCTCACCTTAGAAGTTACCCCGGAAGACTTACCGGCTGCCGTGGCCGGTATGAAAGCGATGGGATTCAGCGGTGGGAACTTCACCATCCCGCACAAGGTGGCCGTCATTGCCCACCTGAATCGACTGACCGAGGCGGCCGAACTGATGGGAGCGGTCAATTGCGTGTTCGCCGAAGAAGATGGTTTCGTCGGCGAGAACACCGACGGCAAAGGCTTCGTCGCCGCGCTGAAAGAAGTCGTTGAGCCAGAAGGAAAGAAGGTCGTCCTCTTTGGTGCCGGGGGAGCAGCCCGGGCCATCGCAGTCGAACTCGGATTGAACAAGGTGGCTAGTATCGACGTGGTGAATCGCGACGCTGGTCGGGGCCGCGATCTGGCGAACCTTCTCACTGAACGCGTGGGGATCGCAGCGAGGTGGATTCCCTGGAATGGAAAACACACGCTGCCGGAAGATGCCGATCTGGTCATAAACGGCACAAGTATCGGCTTAAGCGATGCCGCTGCAATGCTGCCGGTCGACCTCGACACTTTTCGCGAGTCGATGCTTGTCGCCGACGTGAGTTTCAACCCACCTCAAACGGCATTTCTGCAAGCGGCCGAAGATGCCGGGTGCCAAGCGATTGACGGCCTGGGAATGCTGGTTAACCAAGGCGCGATCGGTTTCAAAATCTGGACCGGCATCGAGCCTGATCGGGCTGTTATGCGAGAAGCGCTGGAAGAGTACCTGGGGATCTAGTCTGAGGGAAAATGGAGTTGTGCCGTCGGTGGCTCAACAAAAAAACGAGGCCCATGCATTCGCTAGGGCCTCGCTCGAATCATTCCGAACAATCACGGTCGTTCGGTCTATTTCCATAGTCGCTTACTCGCCAGCTTTGGCAATCCCGATCACACCAACGCCCACGCGCGGGCCGGCGTCGCCGGATGGTTGGCTCTTCAGGTCGTCGGCTTTGGCATGCACGACAATCGAGCGACCCAGCACGATGTGCAGCTTCAAACCTTTGGCTTTGATATCGATCTTGGCTACGCCGCTGTCGTCGGCGGTGATGTTGCCCAGGTCACCAACGTGGCTTTCGGCGCTTGGGGCACCATGTTCGTGGCCATCTGGATTGAAGTGACCACCAGCGGCCGAGCCGTCGGCTTTGGTCAGGTCACCGAATTCGTGAATGTGGAAACCGTGTTCGCCTGGTTCCAGGTTGATAATTTTGCCGGTCAGGTGCACGTAGCCGTCTTCCTGCTTCAGCATAATGATGCCCTTCACGTCGCTACCGCTGGTGGAAGCCAACACGGCAACCGCGGCTTTGGGCATTTCCACCATTTCAGCGGTATGCTCGTGGTCTTTCTCAGGTGCGTCTTCCTTTGCACCTTCGTCTTGGGCCAGGACTAGGCCGGGAATTGCCAATAGTAGAATGCTTAGTGTTAGGATGGTCGATTTCATGTTGCTGCGTTCTCCTGCAGAAGGGTGAAAATATGGTATTCGGCCGGCAAGAACTGTTCTTCCGACGTCATCACTCGGGAGCAAGTTCCTTGCGCTCATTGTTACGCATTGCGTGGCCCCATTCCACCAAGGGCGAAAACTTTGTCGGTCCTGACCCGACAACACCAATTGCTCATACACGACACTTGGGCAGGTGAAACATCATGCCGTTTGGTGGATATTTTCACTTACCAGCGTTTTCATGCGAGCGGCAGAATCGCGAGCAAACTGTTTCTGAAGTTTTCGCATATACGGATGGAGCAACCAGACGATCCAACGTTTAGGGCGAGAGAATGCTAGAATGTCGTACCATACGTCTCCGCTTTGGTCCATTTCCACCAGGAAACGTTCTTCGCCCGTCTCCATATGAGCCGGAAGTGTCCCGTAGGCGAATCCGAACTTGGGCGTATTCATGGGATCGTCAATCACGTACACAATGCGTGCTGCATTGAGCCAGTACATGCCAGCCGCTTTACCAATCACACACACCGCTTCCCCTTCACGGATCGTCGTGGAGGTTGGTCTTGCCGAGACCCAGCCCAGTTCAAACTGCCGCCATTTTCCCAGGGCATCTTTGGCCCTGTTAAATGTTTCGATCCCATGACCAAGCTTCACACGGGTATGATCGACTTGAAAACCTTTGGGCGGGGTGCTGGCCGTTTTGCCTTGATGACAGTAAGAATACTTCCGCTCTCGCTGGTTTTTCAAAAACCGCTCGACGGTCGCAGCAGCAGGTGAATGAAAGCGAAACATTGCGGTTTCAAATCGTCTTAAAGAAAATGCTTGGGATGAAATGAGCTGAACCGTAAAATCATAGCCAAGACAACCTTGATCGGCCCGATTTAATGATTCGACGAAATGACCGCTGACGATCACCCTAATAACAACCGACAGAAAACAGTTCTCGTAACCGGTGCGACCGGGTATGTGGGAAGCCGCCTCGTTCCCCAAATCTTACCGCATTACAACGTACGCTG
Source organism: Bremerella alba (assembly GCF_013618625.1). Lineage (NCBI taxonomy): Bacteria > Pseudomonadati > Planctomycetota > Planctomycetia > Pirellulales > Pirellulaceae > Bremerella > Bremerella alba. The sequence continues at coordinate 791,014 of NZ_JABRWO010000001.1, forward strand.
CATGGTTCGTGATCCTGAACGTCTCGACGCTGCGATTCGCGATCAAGTCGAAGTCGCGCAAGGAGACGTGATGCATTCCCATTCGCTGCGCGAGTGTATGCAGGGAGTCGACGTTGCGATTTATCTCATTCACGGCTTGGGCTACGGGCCCGACTTTCAGAAGAAAGATCGCATCGCGGCAGAGAACTTTTTAAATGCGGCCCAAGAGGCAGGCGTCTCTCGCATCATTTATCTGGGTGGCTTAGGAGACGATGAGGACCCTGGTCTTTCACCGCACCTCAAGAGCCGTCACGAGGTGGGCGAAGTATTTCAGGCCAGCGAAGTCCTTACTATCGAGCTTCGTGCTTCGGTCGTCCTGGGTCCGGGAAGTCTTTCGTACGAACTGATCCGTTCGCTGACACAGCGGTTGCCGGTCATGATTTGTCCGAAATGGCTCTCGACCCCTACGCAACCAATCGCCACCGAAGACGTGCTGGCTTACCTGCAGGAATCGATCGAACTGCCGGTAGAGAAGAGCGAGGTCTTCGAGATCGGCAGCCAAGATGTGGTCACCTATGGCGGGCTCATTCAGATGTACGCCCAAGAACGAAACCTGAAGCGATACTTAATTAGCGTACCACTGCTGACGCCTTATCTTTCGAGTCTTTGGCTAGGATTGGTCACGCCCACCAGCGCCCAGGTCGGACGGCATTTGATCGAAGGGCTCAAAAATCCAACTGTCGTGCGTGACGACCGAGCACGCAAAATCTTTTCTCATCAGGCAATGACAACCCAAGAGGCTGTCCGTCAGGCTGTTGAGCAAGAAGCTTAGCTGGCTGTGGTATCAACGCTTCTGAGTAAAATCTGATCGGTTCCGACTGAAAACGTCTTCGAATGTTTCGATTTCGCAACACGCGTGGTGGTTGGGCATCGCTCAGTTAGGCTCGACGTTGGATTTGGGCAACTTTTCCTTCTGGTTAAGCTAGCTGGTAGCAACCTTTCCTAATGCGGTCACTTTGCCAAAAAAGCGGATTAGTTCGTCGGCAATTAGCAACGAAATCTTGAAAGATTTTCGTTTGCTGTAAGACTAGATGAGGTATGCTTTTCCAGCGGAAAACGATCATGGTGGTAAACTTTTATGTTTGCCAGGCAGCACGATTTTTGCGAGTCTATAAGACTCAACACGCGTGGAAGAGGCGCCCCGTTTAAGGGAGTAGAACCGATCTGGAGCGAGATGGATTTCGTCGGCGGATAGGCCTCGGTGGTCGTATTCGATAACCAACTTGGTCAGGAACTTGAACCATGAAACTCGCTCATCTTAAAAAGGTACTTGTTGCCCCGGCGCTGCTTAGCGTGGTGGGTATGAGTATCGCGCCAACGCCTTCGCTTGCTCAGTGCGGCGGTTGCGGACCGTCGTACAAGGTCGTCACTCAGACCGTCTATGAAGAACAACCTGTTACCGCCTACCGGACGGAATACGAACGGGTCGAAGTTCCTAAAGAGGTCACCACCTATCGCCCCGTTTGGGAAACCGAACGTCGTGAGCGAACCGTGACCGTGGCCAAACCAGTTACCGAGACATCCGAGCGTGAAGAACGCTACACCGTGATGAAGCCGGTCTGGAAGGAACGCGTAGAAGACCGCAGCTACAATCAAACGCGCTACGTCACCGAGACTGAAGTGCGCGAAAAGGTGAACACGGTTCTCCGCCCCGTCACCGAAACCCAGTACTACGATCAGCAAAGGGTCGTGCGTCGCCCTGTGACTGAAACGGTGATTCAAAACCAAACGGTCACGATGTACCAGCCGCAGACCGTCTGCAAGACTCAGTACGTCGACCAAGGCGGCTATCAGACCACCCAGGTCTATACGCCTGGTCCGACTCGTAACCGTTTGCGTTGGACCCAAGGTCAAACGTACCTAGATCCGGCAACGGGTCAGTACCAATACGACCGCGGTGGTTTGCACTGGATTCCAGAGCAGCGTCCTGGCTCGGTGAGCAACGTCACCAACTACGTGCCCAATGTTGTGGCCCAGCAGGTTCCCGTTACTCAGTACGTTCCGACCCAAGTCACGCAACAGGTTCCCGTTCAACGCGTTCGCTACGAAGACGAAGTCCAGGTTAGTCGCATTCCTTACAACGTGACTCGCTACGAACAAGTCCAGCAAGTCGAACAGATTCCCGTTACGGTTCAGAAGCCTGTCACGGAACGGGTCGAGAACATGGTGACGGTGAAGTACTGCGACTGGGTTCAGGAAGAAGTCGTCCGCAAGGTTCCGATCAGCACAACCAAAATGGTTTACGAACAGCGCGTCGAGCCCTACGAGGTGAAGGTCCAGAAGTGGGTCACCGAAACCAGCACGGTTACCGAAACCAAGCTGGTTCCTAAGAAGGTTCAGTACAACTATACCCGCCGCGTTCCGCGTACGGTGACTATGCGTGTTCCGCTCGATTCCTATGGCAACCCGGTTTATGCTGCCCCGGCGACTTCACAACGTGTGGTCCTTCCGCCGGCCACGCCTTCGCCGACCCCGGCGGTTCAAAACAGCGTGGTGGAGAAGCCGCCAACCATTATCGAACGTCGCATCATAAGTCCTTCGGAACCGCCACCGGCTCCGAACAAGGAAAATGAAGCTGCTGCTGATAGCCAGGCCACCAAGGACGAAACGAACTCGTCCCCCAGCGACGAAGACCCAACGGGTCAACCGATGCTGTAAAGATCAGGCTCAACTTGATGATCCCAAAAAGGCCCGTCGCAAGACTGGGCCTTTTTTTGTGCACTAGCCGCAAATCCGATCTTTCGAGATCCATTCCGCGAGTAACGACTGTTTTAAGTTACCTAGCGTACGTAGAATGAGAGCTCACTCCTGCCTCATCTATCTCGGGGAAAACATGAGCAGGAGACGCTTCTTTCCCGCGACGACCGTTCGTCGTTCCACTTTGATGGTCAGGCATGAACTTCTTCTTGAATCTGTTGGACACGTCCGACTTTCCTAAGCGTTGGCATTGTGGAGACTGGTCCGCCGGTCACGGTTGGTTGCATATCCTCTCGGATGTTGGCATTTGGGGGGCCTACTTTGCTATTCCCGCAATACTCGCTTACTTTCTGTTTCAGCGGAAAGACCTACCGTTTCGACGCGTGTTCATCCTGTTTGTGGCGTTCATCCTACTGTGCGGCCTGACGCATCTGATGGAGGCGATCATTTTCTGGTGGCCCGCCTATCGACTGGCTGGTCTTCTAAAATTGGCGACCGCGATCGTTTCCTGGGCAACGTTAGTGGCGCTTGTTTACAACATTCCTAAGGTCTTACGACTACGAAGCTCGAAAGAGCTAGAAAAAGAAATTGAAGCTCGCAAGGAAGCCGAACAAGCGCTGCTCCTCTCGAATGAAGTGTTAGAACAACGCGTTCACCAACGTGTCGAGCAACTCAACAAAGCGAATGCGGAACTGAAAGAGCGCGAAGCACGTTGGCGAAGATTCGTCGGCTCGAATATCGTCGGCGTCGGTGTGGCAAATGCCGAAGGAAAATGGCTGGAGGTCAACGGAGAACTGCTACGCATGCTCCGCTGCTCGGAAGAAGACTGGCAAAGGGAAGGCATGCGTTGGTACGACATGACCCCGCCAGAGTATTTGCCGCGGGACATCGAAGGAATCGAAACCGCGGACAAACATGGGGCATGTCTCCCCTACGACAAAGAGTATATCGCCAAAGATGGGACTCGCGTGCCGATTACGCTGGGGTATACGCCGGTTGAAGATCGCCCCGGGCAATACATTTGCTTCGTACTCGACCAGTCGCGCCTCCGCGAAATGGAACAAGCGCTCAAACAAAGCCAGGCCGAGTTCTTCCAACTCGCCGATGCCATTCCGCAGATGGCCTGGATGACCCGCGCCGACGGTTACGTCGATTGGTTCAATCATCGTTGGTACGAATACACCGGCCTCTCGCAGGAAGATTGCCTCGGTTGGAGTTGGACCCAGTGTATTCAATCGGAAAAATTACCGCAGGTAAAAGCAGCCTGGGACAAGAGCATCGAGACAGGCCAGCAAGTCGACATTGTCGCTCCGATTCGCGGTGCTGACGGTGTGGTCCGACCTTTCCTAACCCGTGCCCTTCCCTTGAAAGATGCGGACGGTGAAATCGTGCGTTGGTTTGGCACCAACACCGATATCAGCGAGCAGCAGTTAATTCAGGAAGAACTACGAACCGTCGCCGCTCAGCTTTCCGACGCCGATCGCAGGAAGGACGAGTTTCTGGCGACCCTGGCTCATGAACTCCGCAATCCGCTTGCACCCATCCGCATGGGCTTAGAGCTGATGAAAATGGCCAGCGACGATCGAGAGCTATTGAATGAAACCCGCGAGACGATGGAGCGACAGACCAAGCAGCTGATCTCGCTCGTCGACGACCTGTTGGATGTTTCTCGAGTAACGCGCGGCAGGCTTAATCTACGCAAAGCCGACATCAAGATATCCGACATCCTCGAGAGCGCGGTGGAAACCTCTCAACCGCTGATCGATGACTCGAAACATAGGCTGGAGGTAATCAATAACAACGACATCACGATCCACGTCGATCCTAATCGACTCGCTCAGGTCGTATCGAATCTCTTGAACAATGCTGCTAAATACACACCTGACGGAGGTAAGATCACCCTTTCGGTCGAGCAAGCGGATCCCCATCACGTAGCCATCGAGGTCCGGGATACGGGAATTGGGATACCGGCCGACATGGTAGAGAGCATCTTCATGATGTTCACTCAGGTCGATCGTTCCATAGAACGTCGCTACTCAGGCTTAGGGATCGGCCTTACCCTGGTCAAATCCCTGGTAGAAATGCACGGAGGAACCGTCTCGGTAACCAGCGAGGGAAAAGGAAAGGGGAGCCAGTTCACGGTTATCCTACCCATACGAGAAGAAGACCAGCCGACGCAACAAATCGAGCTACCGATCGAAGGTCTTTCGCCGGCAAAAGTAAAGTCTCGTGTGTTAGTGGTCGACGACAATAAAGCCGCCGCCGATATGCTCAGCAAAGTGGTTAAGATGCTGGGCAACACCGTCGAAACCGCCGAAGACGGGCAGCAAGCAATCGAAATGGCCCAGGAGTTTCAGCCAGAGATCATCCTGATGGATCTCGGCATGCCCAAAATGAATGGCTATGAAGCGGCACGGTATATCCGCCAACAAGACTGGGGCAAGAACATCCTCCTGATTGCCCTGACAGGCTGGGGACAACAGGAAGATCGCGAGCGCACCAAAGATGCCGGCTTCGATCATCACCTGGTCAAACCAGCCGATCCTGCGGAACTGCAGCGGATGATTAATCAGTATCGCAGCGAATAAAAAAAGGAGTCGACTAGGTCGACTCCTATGAATCTCATTCGAGAAAGTGGCAACAAAGCGTTCCGCACTAAACGTCCAAGTTTCGCACATCCAAAGCATGCTTCTCGATGAACTCGCGGCGAGGTTCGACCTTGTCGCCCATCAAGATGCGGAACATATCGTCGGCGGCGGTCGCGTCGCTCATGGTGACCTGCATCAAGGTTCGGTTTTGTGGGTCGAGGGTCGTTTCGCGAAGTTCTTCCGCGTTCATTTCGCCCAGACCTTTAAAGCGAGTTACCTGCATGCCGCGTTCACCGGCCGATCGGACGGCGGCTAGAAGACCTCGCAGGTCTTCCAGGCCCGTTTCTGTTTCACCGCGACGCAGCTTATAGCGCGACTCGGTACTGCCGGTGCGTTCTTGCGGGATGAGGGCCTGGATATCGAAGCCCAGTTCGGCGATCTCTCCCAGCTTGATGTTGATCGTCCGCACTTCATGCAGTTCGGCGATGTGGGGTGCTTCGATCTCGGGTTCTTCTTCCTTCGGCTGACCGTTGGTATCTGGTTCTGCGCTGAGCACTTCCCCGTCGACCACTTCGCCTTCGTCAGGAATCTTCGTGTCCGGTTCGACATCAAGACCGCGCTCGTTCAGGAAAGCATCAAGGTCTTTCTTCGACGAGAACCAATGTTCTTCACGACCCATCACCAAGTGGAAGACCGGCAACTTCTGGCTGACCGGGTCTTGACGCACCGCGTGAATCTTGAGGCCGATGCCGCGTCGTTCCAACGCAACGATCGCTTCTTCCAGCGGAGCAAGTGAGCGGCAAAGCTTTTCCATCTTTTCGCCTTCGATGACGTCGCCGTTATCGTCCACGAAAGCACAGTCGGCCAGACCATTGTCCAGCAGCTGGTTCTTCATTTCCTCTTCGGTCTGGACGTACCAAATGTTCTTCTTATGCACCACGCGGAACAGCGGCGGCTGGGCGACATAGACGTGCCCGCCGGCGACCAGTTCGTTCATCTGGCGATAGAAGAACGACAACAACAGCGTGCGAATATGCGAGCCGTCGACGTCGGCATCGGTCATGATCACCACTTTGTTGTACCGACGCTTGTTGATGTCCTGGTCGATCCCAATGCCCACGCCGATGGCTTGGATCATGCTGCGGACTTCTTCGTTGGCCAGCACTTTATCTTCGCGGGCCTTGTAGGTGTTGATGATCTTACCTCGCAGCGGCAAGATGGCCTGAAAGTCTCGCAGGCGTCCCCCTTCGGCCGAACCACCGGCCGAGTCACCTTCCACCAGGTACAGTTCGCATCGCTCCATCTCTTTGCTGATGCAATCGCGAAGCTTGCCTGGCAGACCGCCACCGCTGAGGGCGTCCTTTCGGTTTCGCAGCAGATCGCGTGCTTTACGAGCCGCTTCGCGTGCTTGCCCGGCCAGAAGCGCCTTGCGAACGATGATCTTGGCAACCTTCGGATTCTCTTCCAGGTACTTCGCGAAGAACTCGCCGAATCCAGAGTTGATATAGCTTTCGACTTCGCTGTTGCCCAGTTTGGTTTTAGTTTGTCCTTCAAACTGCGGCTCTGGCACGCGAGTATTGATGATCCCTGTCAAACCTTCCCGGAAGTCATCGCCGGACAAGGCCAGGTCCTTGATCATGTTCTCCTTCTTCGCGTAGTTGTTCAGCGTCCGCGTCAGGGCCGTCTTGAAACCCGACACATGCGTACCCCCTTCGTGCGTGTTGATGTTATTCACGTACGAATGGAGATTCTCGGTGTACTCTTCGCTGTACTGCAAAGCGATTTCGTAGCCGACCCCTGAGGTCACTCCGTTCAGGTAAATCACATCAGGATGCAGCGCGTTGGTCGACCGGTTGAGATGCGCGATGTATTCGATGATGCCTTGCTCGTAGAGGAACTCGTCTTTTTCCTGCGTGCGTTCATCGATGAAGATGATTTTGACGCCCTTGTTCAGGAAGGCCAGTTCCTGCAGGCGTTTGGCCAACATATCGTGATTGAACTTGCTGACATTAAAGATCTGGCTGTCAGGCTTGAACGTCGTTTTAGTGCCGCGTTTCTTAGTCGGCTGGCCTTTTTGAACGGGCCCCTGAGGCACGCCACGCTCGTATTCCTGCTGCCAGACGAAGCCATCGCGGTAGACTTCCACTTCGCACCACTCGGACAGGAAGTTCACCACCGTCACGCCCACGCCGTGCAAACCACCCGAGGTTTGGTAGGCACCCTTGCTGAACTTGCCGCCGAACTTCAGCACCGTCATCACCCCTTCCAGGGTCGAGACGTCGCGGCCGACTTGTTCGGAAAGCTGCGGGTGACGGTCGACCGGAATGCCGCGACCGTCATCTTCTGCCGTGACCGAGTTATCGTTGTGAATCGTCACGATCACGCTGGTAGCGAATTCGGCCATCGCTTCGTCGATCGAGTTATCGACCACTTCGTACACCAGGTGATGGAAACCACGCGTCGAGCGGTCGCCGATGTACATACTCGGGCGTTCACGAACGTGTTCCAAGTCGGAAAGGTGCTCGAGATCGCTCGCGCCGTATTCCGATTTGGCCTTGGCCTGTTCGGCCTGCTTTGCGGCTTCCTTGTTTTCGATGTCCCCAGGCGGCTGATCTTGAGGTTCGTTCGATTCGGTCATATTGGCTTTTCGTTTCTCTTTCCTGTCCCCTCTCTCCTGAAGGGAGAGGGTTAGGGTGAGGGGTTAACTGTATCGGTTAACTAGGTGAATTGTTATTGGTTAACTTGTGTTAGGCGGGGAGTTGTTCGCAAAGTCGTTCCTCTTTCCTCTCCCCCAAGGGGCGAGGGGACAGGAGCGGAACTAATCAATCCGCCCTACTTTAATTTTCAAATCGGTAATGCCGTGATCGGGCAGTTGTTCCTGCAAGGACTTGAGGATCTTTGGCTTCTGGAAACTAATCATCTGGCTGATTGTCGAGTTGGCGACCATCACCAACAGGGTGCCACGCTGCACATTGCCGGCCACGCTATGCTCGGCCAGTCGCTGGCCAGCAGCCACGTCCCAGGCCTTTTGCGTGGCATCGGCCGTCTGAACCTGGGCGTAACCCTTCTGGACCATCAACTGGGCCAAGGTTCCTTTGATCGATTGCAATTTGCCGGGCTGGCGTTGGCTCATGATTGGGTCATTCCGTTTGTCTCACTGTAGGCTGCTCTACCAGTCACCCCTTTGGGACTGATGAGGTACGTCGAGCGAACCCTAAATTCCTGCTAACCAGAACTCATTAATCGTTAAAGCATTACCGATCGCGTGCCAACGGCATGACGACGTAGTCGTAGTTGTCGTCTGTACTGAACAGGGCAGCACTTTCGGCGTTCTGGATGTTGAGGGTGAAGTTGTTTTCGCCACCCAGCACTTTATAGAAGTCTTGCACGAAGCGGTGGTCCATCGTGATCTCGACATTCTCGCCGTCGTAAGGGATCGGAATCTCGACGCGAGAATCTCCCACCTCGGCCGTGTTGCTAGAAAGGATCATCGAGCCGTGACCGAACGTGAAGTCGATCCCACGGCTCTCGTCGGACGTCACAATAGCTGCCTGGCGAAGCGCGGCGAACGCTGGGCCAACCGACATCTCGATTAGGGCCGCTTCGCGCTTCTCGGGAAGCACATCGCGCCACTTGGGGAAACGTCCTTCCACCAGGCGGGCATAAATCGTGGCTGGGCCAACTTTGACGAGCACGTCGTTGGTGCGGCTTGCAATCTGCACCGTAGCGTCCAAGTCGGTCAGACTGCGCTCGATCAACTGCATGGCCCGCGAAGGGATGATTGTCATCGCATCGCTATTACCATGACCATCAACCTGCGTGGCAGGGCCTTCCATCTTGGCCAGGCGGCGGCCATCGGTTGCTACCGCGGTGATGCTCTTTTCGCCTAGTTCCAGCAAGATACCACCCAGGGCGTAACGGCCGCTTTCGGTATCGGTGGCAAAGAGGGTCCGGCGAATCAGTTCTTTGAGAACCCGAGCCGATACTTCATGGTATTTACCCTCGGCGAACGTTTGCACGGTGGGAAACTCGTCGGGGTCTTCGCTCGACAGGGTGAACTTGCTGTGCTGGGCTTGCACGACAGTTCGTGATTCTTCCCGCTGCACGCTGAGTCGCTCATCGCGAACCTCCTTCAAGATAGAACCAAACCGAGCCACTGGCAAAACGATGCTGCCGGGTTGCTCGACTTCGATGCCTTCGACCTCGATACGCACCCCGATCTCCATGTCGGTGGCCATCAAAATGGTGGCCTTCTCGGTGGCATCGAGTTTAACGCTTTGCAGAATTGGCTTAGGACTGCGGCTAGGTGCCACCATGGCCGCCGTCTGGAATGCTGTTTGAAACTTCTCGCGATCGAACGTGATTTTCATGGAGTTCGTTAATCCAACAAATGTCTTCTTAGTAGTATTTCGAAAGAGTAGTAGTAGTAAGGCGACCCTTCGAGCTGTCGATAAGTAACGTCCTAGGTGCGTTTCGCTCGGGCATCTTCGGGGTAAACGAAGTCGACAGCTGTGTGAAAAACCTGGCGCTAGGCCGTTGTTTTCCTGTCAGTTGGCCGTCGACAAGTTCGCTAGCGGCGTCGGTCGTTTCTTCAGGCATTGAAAAGCGACTTGCTGTCGACATTCGTGCACATGAAACCAACACCTTTTCCACTACTTCTCCTGCAGGGTCCGCTGGGCGGACGCGATAATACGAATTACGTAATGCTTAAATCTTCGTTTATTCTTCGAGTCGACGCGATCGGTTGATAACAACTCGAACCGAGCGATGTTGTCTCGATTTCAACTCCCGCTTCGAAATTCACCCCGCACTGCGCTGCAAGATGCTCTCTCGCAGTTCGTGCACGGCTTCTCTCAGAGCGATATCCTTCTTGAGTTTGGCTTCCATACTGCTCACCGCATGCATCACGGTGGTATGGTCGCGGCCGCCGAAATGTTTTCCGACTGCCTTTAAGCTTTCTTCGGTGAGCTGCCGAGCCAGCAGCATGGCGACGCTGCGGGCTTGGACAATACTTTGCCGCCGTGAACTCCCCTTCATGTCGGCCGCTTTCACACGGAAGTACTTGGCCGTCATGCTGGCAATATTACGCAGGCTAACCTTGGCCGTGTTGTGCTCGCTTTGCAGCAATGCGTCGACGATCGCCGTATCGATGACTTGGTTTACCTGGGTTCGGGCGATCAGTCGGTTCACGATCCCACTGAGCTGAAGCAGGCCATGCGGAAAAGCGGCGGCCAGTTTCTGTGCGGCCATCTTCGTGATTTGTCGATTATGCCGAGTCGCGATCCCCTGAATCAGCACCTCGCGGGTCCCCTGCTCTGGCAGCACCACAGGCACCAGCAAACCGGCCGATAGGCGGCTGCGAAGTTCGACCGAAAACCCTTCCATGCCAATTGGGTTTTCTCGGCACGAAACCAAGACCGCTGCACCACGCCGCTCGAGTTCGTCGAGCAAATGCAGAAGCACCTGTTGCATGGACGGGAAGTGCAAAAGTTCGTGCAGGTCTTCGATCACCAACACATCGGTCCCGAAGAACTCGGTTCGCGTGCTGCTGGCCGTCTCTTGACGTAGGGCGTTGCCATATTCGCGGGCAAAATCACTGCCGGTTACCGAGAGAACACGCAAGTCGGGCTCTTTTTCGACCAGCACCCCAGTCAGGCCCTGCAGCAAGTGTGACTTGCCAGAACCACTGGGACCGTAAATGATGACCGGAGAGAACTGCGAAGCGTCGTGCTTCAATGCCTCGACCGCCGATTGAATCATGCGGTTTTCCGGCCCTGCCACAAAGGGACGCAGCCCCTCAATAGATCGTTTTACCGACCCATTGTAGGCGGAATCCTCCTGGCGGACCCAAGGCAAGGCAATGGTGATGATCTCCGTAACCACCGAAACTCCGTCTATGTCTGTCAGACAACGTGGAAAAGCTCTATCGGCAGAGCCGCATTCGTCGTTAACGTGGCAACGAATGAAAACTCCTAAGCCCTGTAAGGGCGACCGAATGGACCCATTGGAACTTCGGTCGCCCTTACAGGGCTATCGCAAGGTTGGAACCCTCGCCTACGAAGCACCGATTATAGAGGTTTTCCACAGGGAAAACTAGCCACGGCAGGCATTTATCGGCCGTTTTAGCGTCGACGTAACCTTTTGACACAATTAGAGATACGACTTGCCACTTCGTCGACCTCCGGCTCCGTCGTGAAGCGGCTCAAACTTAAACGAATTGAGCCCGAAATTACATCTTCCGCAAGGCCCATCGCGATCAGCGTAGGAGACGGCTCGGACGACCCGCTCGCACATGCCGAGCCGGTGCTGCAGGCGACCCCGGCCATGTCCAAGGCCATCACCAAGGCCTGGCGATCAATGCCTGGAAAGGCGACGTTCGAGGTGTGCGGAAGACGTGGGGAATCTTGGCCGATGATGACCATCTCATTCGCGCCGACCAGATCCAACAGCAGCGTTTCCAGGCGATCTCTCAGGGCCTGCATACGTGGTCCGGCTTCCGGCAAGGTTTCGATTGCCAGTTGCAGCGATCTTTCAAAGCCGATCGCCAGTTCCACGCTCTCGGTCCCAGGCCGCATTGCCAACTGCTGCGAACCGCCGAACATGCTGGGGTTCAGCGTCACGTTGTCGTCGAGCAGCAGTGCCCCGACCCCCCGCGGACCGTGGAATTTATGAGGAGTCAGGGTCATCGCCGAGGCCCCTAAATCGCGGAAATTCACGGGTATTTTGCCAATTCCCTGCACCGCATCGACATGCAGGGGGACTTTCCGCTGACGACAAAGGGCCGAAATCTCTGGGATCGGCTGCAGGACGCCCGTTTCGTTGTTCCCGAGCATCACACTCACCAGCCGGGTAGGTTCGGCAAGCCAGGCTTCCAACTCAGAGAAAACGACCACCCCGCGATCGTCTACCGGCAGCACGCGAACTTTCACCCCGCGTGAGGTTAACTGGTCGGCCGCTTCGAGAATCGAAGGATGTTCGATGGCGGAGACGATGACCTGACCAGCCGTTTGCTTCCCCAATCCGAACACGGCCAGGTTGTTGGCTTCAGTTCCACCGCTGGTAAACACCAGGCGATCGCTGGCAAAACGGGTCGTTTCGGCACCGAGGTTATTGAGAATTGTTTCGCGTGCATCATCGAGCCGACGATGCGCCTTTTGGCCCGCTTGATGTTGGCTGGCCGGATTGAAGAAGGCCGACTCATAGGCCTGATTCATGGCCTGAGCGACTTCCACGGCCATGGGCGTTGTCGCATTGTTGTCGACGTAAATCACTTTTCTGGTGTATCTTCCGACGAGTCTTCGTCTTCGGAAGCCTCCTCTTCAGCGGGTTCTTCTTTCTCGGTTGCGGGAAGCTTATCGAGCTGCTGCTGTGCTTCTTTCGTTTCCGGAGCCAATCTCAGAACTTGCTCGTAGCAGAATCTTGCACGCGCTGTCTGTTCAGAATCTTGAGCTGCTTTGCCAGCTGTTAGATACAACTCAGTCAGAAATGCGTCGAGGCTTTGCTGCCCAATGGTTTTCTGCTGAGCTTCGCCGGCGTCTTTTTCGGTTTGCGTAAGATCATCGTGCGGTGGTCCGGTTTGATCTTCTTGCTCGAGCCAAGTTTGGGGCAGCGGGTTATTTTTCTGCCGGCTTAAATCGAGCATGTGATGCAGGATATCGGGGATCAAAATGTACATGTTCCCTTGGGCCGCTTTTTGGATCTCTGGCCACATCACGGCGGCGTAGCCTGGGTTAGCTTTGCTCCAACGATTGAGATTGATGGCCCCGTTCGCTTGGGACATGTCGAGATAAGCGATCAAAATCGCGGCGTCACTTTTATAGATGGTGCCTTGGGTGAGAAGCCTTACCGTCACCCAGTCTTTGTCCTTTGGTTTCTTGCCGGATGCGGTGATCCACTTGTTCGTGACCAGGTTGAGCTCGAGATTGCCGGTGTTGTTGAAGTAGTCGGTCGCCGTCAGACGCGTGCCGAATGCTTCGTAATAGCTGAAAGTCCGTCGCTGAAAACCATCGGGCGAAAACTGCTCGCCGGAATGACTCGACGTGCCGAGAACGATGGTCCCTCCGATCACTAGGACGACTAGCAAAATCAGCACGACGATAAAGACGCGCAGCGTCGTCTGATTCGCAGGGGGAGCAGGAGCAGAATTACGAGGTGCCGGACTCACAGGGAATCGCCGTAAATGGAGAGAGAGGGTCGTAAAAAAGGGGATCCGGTTCCAAGGACCCGATCCCCTTAGTTTAGTGTCTGCCGACGGCGTTGACGAGATTCTTAGCAATGCTGCGTGAACGGGTTGGCCTATTTCATGTTCTGCATGAAGCCAAAGCCGATCAATCCTAGTCCTGAAAACCCGATAATCGCGAAGACAAGGCTCATCATCATGTCCCCTTGCCCGAGGAAAAACCAAAGACCAGCGGCCATCACAATATCCATGACGCCGGCCATCATCAGGATGGTTCCGGTGGGAATTTGACCGCGACGGGTACCTAAACCAAGTTGACGTTTCATGCGGTAAAATCCAATGCGTAAGAGAATCTGTCGATCAGTTACTTATAAAGAAACAGCGGACAATTGGCCGTTTCCAGCATCTTGTTGGTGGACGAACCAAACAAGGTTTCCTTGAATCCACCACGGCCATAGGCCCCCAAAACCACCATTCGAGGACTCAATTCCAGAACCTTTTCTGCCAGCATTTCGACGACGCGACGTTCTTTCGGAACGTAATGCAACTGGGCACTGAGTCCATGGAACTTCAGGAACTGAGCCGCTTCTTCCAGGCGTGGCATGGCTTTCGATTCCTGGTCGGAAATACTCACCACGTGAATCTCGGTTTGCGGGCTTCTGATTTCTAAGAGGGTCCACATTTGCAGCGCATGCGCCGCGGTGGCACTGCCGTCGTAGGCGATGACGACTCGATGGTTGTCAGGCAGCTTCTGCGGATAAACGATGACAGGTCGGGCATTGTCGACTAACAGTTTGCGGACTGTCGCCCCGACATCCTCGCTGGTTTCGTAGTGAAAATTCGTGTCTCTGCCGATCAAGATTACGTCGTGACGTAACGCATGATGTTCGATCTGTTCGTACGGCAGGCCTTCACTACGGATGGAAGTGTGAGGGATCTTGGCTTCGTTGCAACGCGCTTCAAACGTGCGCAAGATCTCTTCCGCACGTTCCTTCGCTTCGGAAATGAGCGTTTCATCGCGATGCTTCTTGTAGGCCCCGGCACCGATGGGCAAACTAGTCGGCGTTTTAATTCCGGGGATGTCTACCACGGCGACGCCTGACAGATGGATACAGTCGATCCGATTTTCGTTGTTGGCCGCATAGCGCTGGCAGAAGGAGATCGCCATATCTAAAGCGATCTTGCTGGAGGGGGAATTGTCCAGGGCAATAAGTGTGCTGCGAATCATGATCCTGTTTCCTTACCCAATGGTCGGCATAGACCGGTGTAAGATCCCGAAGCGGATGGTCGCTTCCATCGACCTACTGTCCTCCGCCACCATCTATCTATTGTAGCATTGCGGGCGAACTCTCGAAGCGATTTTCAGGCGGGAAATTCAGGAGCCAATCGGGGCGATACGTCGAAGCGAATCTCGTAGACTTAGCCCATCGAGATACTTCGGATCAACTCGGGATCTCCCCCTTGAATCAGGAGGATCATACCCGAAATTCCGACCGTAGCGGCCAGCCACATCGTACCCATGGCCAACCGGCTGAACGCCCCTCCGTCGATGCCGGGAATGAGCGTGCTTTTCTCGGGACGAAGAGGGTCATAATAAACGTTCAAACTTGGTATGCACCTCAACGCGTCAAGCAGTGACTCGTGCTCGTCCCGTTCACTGGTTGCGATATAGCTTTGGGTAATGTTATTCCCCTGAAAAGGGCGTCCGCCAACGTCGTAATCGTAGGTCGCTTTGACTTCAAACACACGACGCTTGGCCTTGCTGCTTTTTTGCACGGTCTCTTCAATGGTGGCCTCGGTCAGACGCCCTGAAGTTTTCTCCCACGCGGTGGTTCGCCAAGCGTTGATCAAGTCTCGCAAGCCGTAGCCAACGATCAGAAGTCCAATCAAATTCAAGCCGCCCATCACCAGTACCACGATCGTTTCTTTTAACATCGATTCTCTCTTAGTGAACGGAACTCAGGGATCGGAGATTCACTCGTGCCAGACGCTCTGGTAGTTTCTTGACCGAACTGTCGAGGAAGATCAACGAGAAGATCCCGCCACAAAACGCCAGCCAGGCACCACCAAAGACCACCGGTAGGTAGCCACTGCGATGGATGCCGGTCGCCAAGCTACTTTCGCTTGGGTTTTGCGGGTTGTAATGGACGGAAACGTATCGTGATCGACTGAGCTTCTTCTGCAAACTCGAATGCATGCTCTTGTTGTTCGTGCCGCTATAGCCATAGGCGATGCGGTCCCCTTCGTAGAACTGCCCATCGACATCGTAGGCGTACTTCACCGAGCAGGCCCACGTCTCTTTATGGTCGCTGGTGTGCGAGCGCAGTTTGCATTCAAGGATTTCACCGCGGACAGACGGCCACTGGGTGGTTCGACTGGCCTGGTCAAGTTGATAGATCCCATAGCCCAGGATGCCAACGCCAAAACCGACGAAGACCAACACAAACAGGGACGTGAATAATCTAGACATGAAACCACTCGAAGAAAGCTAACAGGAAGGGAGCCGGTTGGCTCTCTTGGTAAAGTTCGCTCGTAACACGAAAAGGTTGCCTAAATTTCGAAGTTCCTCTCGCAGCAACCGCCACTTATCGGACAGAAGGTGACGATTATGGCGAATATGGCGGCCATCCCCCAGCGGTGGCAGGCGTGGATCCAGTTTGTCAATAAAGGACGGGTACAGGCCCTTCTTCGCAGAAATTCTTGTCACCTAACCCGGGTGAACTTGTCTCCAAGGAGCATCGGCGAGTCCCCCAACTCGTCGCGATTCGCGCTTCCCCCCAATCATGCCGTGAGGTTATTCGATGGTCTTAACCATGCTTTCTACCAGCATCTGCTGTGTCTACGCGTTTACATCCGTTGTAATGACCGGGTACTGGGCCTGGCGAGTCTGGGGGAAGTAGCGATGCCTATTCCTTACCAGAAACGAAGCAAGGCGGCCTGATAGCCGCCCCGATGTGAGTTAACTCGACCCAAACCGTCGCGTTAATAAAGAGATCGCTGCAGCGACGTAAGTAAGTCGCGATGGCGCGATTCGCATTCGCGCATTTGTTGTTCGATCGCCGCTTCTTCTTCTGCCGAGGTGGCGCGAACTAGGGACTTTTTCAGACGACTCATTTCTGAATCGAACGTCTCGTTCGCGGCTGCGATTGCACTGCTGCATCCTAATGCATGAAGACCGTCCATCACGTATCTCCTTTTAAGGAATACCACGAATGATGCCTCTACTTTTCTGGTTTAATCCATCAAGGGTTCTTTCGCAAAGCCCCTAGTTCAAATAAGCAAGGATATCGCGAGTAAAAGGTGCAAAGTCACGGAAATTTTACTCGCCCGAATTGCCGAATTGCTTTAAATTCAAACGCAACACGCCTGCTCTTCTCGACCCCCAAACCCCCTGCTAGCTCGCCCCATGAGCGCTTATCTCATCTTGCTTGGTCTAATCACGAGTGCTTGGGCAATCGTCGGTTTCAGCGTCGCGATGCTCTTGTTGAAGCTCCGCTGGAATTTGATCGGTGGTGTCTTGCTGGCGTTTATCGGCTTCATTTTGCCAATGTGCGTTGGAGTAAACGCGCTCGATCAAAGTGGGAATCACTCTGGAATGCGGCTTCGTGACGCCACGACGATCTTCGGCATGTTAGAGTTTTCGTACGAAGTATTGCTGCTCGTTTCGGTTGCCGGGATGATCACGGGGGTCCTTGCCGGAACGATCGTTGGTTTGTGCCCCCGAACCAATGACGAAGGTGCCCGGCAGCGAAATGCTCGAAGTTGGACGACCTGGAAACTGATCGTCGCCGGCCCTTTGGCAATGACGGTTGTATCGACGCTTTTCTTTCTGGCAGACATTCGGGCCAAAGATCGTCTCGCGCAATTTCGAGACAAACATGAGACCTTTCTTGACGTGCAGGAAGAGGTAGCTCCCCGCCAACAAAACGGTGCAGCGATTGTTCATGACGCGCTACTGCTGGCGTTGCTGGAAGACGAATCGCCTGATTGGATTTTGCACGACTATCGTCAAATGAAGAACCAACCTCAACCGGTTCTCGCGACTATACGCCGTAACGACTTCGACCTGCTGAAAATCTTCCTGCCCAGTTTTCCGCACACGCAACAAGTTCTGGATTATGCCAAGCGTCACGAAGCATCGTTTCTGAACCTACGCAGCAAGGTACTTGAAGAGGGACTCGAGTACCGTCACTGGGATGAAGAAGTAGCACGTTTCACGGCCGTCCATGCGCTGGCCCAACTTCAACAAGGGGATGTTGATTCCGCATTAAACGACCTAAAGCTGTTACGCGTCATGGCCGCGCAGACGCTCGATCGTCGTATTGAGGATTCGTTTTCTTTTGTCCAAATCGAAGAGTTTCGCTATCTCGTTTTTCAGGGCATGCTCGGAAAGACCACTCCGGTACCTGACCAGGCCTACGACGAAATGCTGACCGATGTCGGCGATATCGACGCCAGTTTGCGCCGCAGCTTAAAGCGAAACACGAGCCAGGAGATCGTACGCTCGATTGACAATCTGCTCCACGAGCACCCCGATGAACGCCTCGACTTTGCGGCCATCTATCAGCGGGTAACGGAACGAATCATCTACCAAGAGCACATTCCCGACTGTACCCATCGACTCGAAAACGAGATCAATCAAACCTTTCAATCAACCACAGATCCATTTGTTGTCACTCCTGGTGTCGCATTTCCGATGCTCTGGAACATGAATGAAGCCTGGCTGTTGACGTCCCAATTATCTAGTCACGCTTACCAGGCAATTCAATATCGTTTCAAACATCACACGCGTTTGGAACTCGTGAAAGCGGTTCGCATGTTGCAGCGCGAACGTTCCCAAAAGAACCGGTTTCTCACGCAGCAGGAGTTCGTCATCGGCGCGACTTCATCGCAGCTGACTTCGGCAATACCGCTGGAGTATCTCACGCTGCATAATCCGACCACTGGAAAAGCGGAAGGAGCCATCGTCGCAAGTCCGCTTCACGCTCAACTCGACGATTATCTAGGTCTCTATTTCGGTCCGGCGATCTTCCCCATCGTCGATGCCAAGTCCCCCTCGATGAAAATACGCGACACTCAGTTCAACGGAACTTGGGAACTTGCCTCGGTAAAGAGTGCCCCGATGCGTCTCATGATCCCAACGCCCAAGGCTAGCACCTCGAATCCATCGCCGCCGATGCGATAAACAATCATCCAGCCATGCCGAACCGTTTCTCTCAGCGAACGTAGTGAGCGTTCAAAGGATTCGCTGCACACGTTTCCGATGCGTCTGTAAGACACAGCGCTTTAGGAGAAAAGATTCTGTGAGAAAGATCATCTATTTCGTTACGGCCAGCCTGGATGGATTCATCGCGCGGCCCAATGGAGCCATTGATTGGCTCATTCAAGCCGAGGGAACCGAGGACTTCGGGTTCTCGACGTTCCTTGAATCGATCGATACGGTCGTCCAGGGCCGCAACACGTACGAACACGTTCTGACCTTTGGTCCCTACCCTTATGCCGAGAAGCGGAACTTCGTCTTCTCGCGCAAATTGCTGCAATGCCAGCACGCGGAAGTGGTTCGCCAACCGGTGTCCGATTTCGTCCGCTGGATCCATTCGCAGCCGGGCAAGGATGTCTGGTTGGTGGGTGGCGGTCAGCTGGCCGCGTCGTTTCTGCACGTCGGTGCGATCGATGAAATCAAGGTCTTCATCCAACCCATACTGTTGGGCGAAGGCTTACCATTGGTTGCCCATATTGGTCGTGACACGCGGCTGAAAGTGAAGCATTCGCACACGTTCGGCCAGGGATTACTTCAAATCGACTACGACGTTTTGCGATAGATGCTGCCACATCGCATCGTTACAGCTTAACGCAACCTGCCTACCGATCCTCGCTTGCCAGAAACATTCCTTGATTAGGTTACCCACCCCATGCCGACCTTCCTATTACAAGGTTTAAGCCGGTTCTTTGGAATGAGATGGTGCTGGCACTGCTAGTAGCAAAGGTATCACATGGCGGTCGGGAAGCTTAACGTTTGGCAATGGTCCCTGTTCTTGGCAGTTCCTTCCTTTGCCGGCTGTGTACTCCCTTACGAAAAGCCGGCGACTTATTCGGAAGAGATCATTCCGCTGAACCCGGCACCGATCTCTCAGGCTCAGCCGCAGTCCAAGGTTCAATTGGTTGATTATCAAGAGCCGTTCTCGGTGATCGAGCCGCCGATGCTCGAACCCACCGAGATTCTTCCCCCCGAATTCGCCCCGGCGAATGTGCCGGCGTTGGAAGTTGCTCAAGCGACCAAGCTGCCGGCATTGCCGGTGGTTGAAGGGGAAGGACTCACGTTATCGCAGCTGCAAGACCTGGCCCTGGCAAACAACCCTACGATTCGGCAAAGCTCGGCCTCAGCTCAAGCGGCCGCCGATTATCGCTACCAGGTAGGTCTCTCGGCCAATCCGGTTGTTGGGTACTCGGCCATGCAGTTAGCCGATCAGGGAACCGACCAACACGTGGTGACTGTCGAGCGCGAGTTCGTCACCGCTGGTAAGTTAGACCTTAACCGCAACGTCCTTGGTCACGCCGTCGAAGCGCAAAAATGGGATGTCGAGTCGCAGCGTTACCGCGTGCTGACCGATGTTCGTCTGTCCTTTGTCGACGCGTTGGTTGCCCAGCAACGGATTGATGTGATCGACGACTTTCATCAAGTCGTTTCCCATGGCGTTTCCGTCGCCCAGCAGCAGTTCAAAGCAGGCGAAGCGGCCCAATCGGATCAGCTTCAAGCTGAAATCGAGTTGAACGAAGTCGAAGTCCTTCGTCAACAAGCCCAGTTTGCTTGGGACGCGGCCTGGCAAGAGATGGCGGCCACCGCCGGTGTGCCGGATATGGCGCGATCTCAACTGTTGGGCCAGCTAAATCCCCAGGTAGGAAACCTCGAGTGGGATGCGATCACCAGCGATTTGCTAGGTAACAGCCCTGAACTGCACGCCAGTGCCAGCCGGGTCCACCAGGCTCGCTCGAACATGACCCGGCAAGAGGTCCAACACATTCCTAACATCATTGCCGCCATCGAAGCTGGACACGACAACAGCACCGGCAGCGGGATGATCAATCTTTTTGTAGGCGCCCCGATCCCAGTCTTTAACGACAACAGCGGCAACGTCTCGGCCGCCTATCGCGAGTACTGCCGAGCGACGCATGACGTGAAGCGCATCGAAATGTCGCTCAAGGCCCGTTTAGCCGGCGTTGCCAAGCAGTACGACTCGGCCCTGGTCGCCGTCGAGCGATATGAAGGTCAAATCTTACCCAAGGCCAAGCAAACGCTCGACTTGGCCGAACAAGCTTACACGGCTGGTGAGTTCTCATTTATTCAGGTGTTGATTGTCCGGCGAACCTACTTCGATACGAACCTGCAGTACATCGACGCATTGGGTGAACTTGCCAAAGCTCATGCCAAGATCGACGGCCTGCTTCTTACCGGCGGCTTGGACGAGCCCAACGACTTCCGAGGAGGCGACAGCCTGCGAGGTCAGACGTTTAGCCAGCAGTAGTGATGAGCCGTATCATGCGTTCCTCGGTACGGCTCCGCGCTCTAGTCCCCTGGCCCCTGTACCCGGTGGAGAGGACAAGAGAAGAGAGGCCAGTTCTGCCGTAGGGTGCTGAGCAGCGCAGCGAATCGCACCATGCACAACGTCTTCGCGTTGCCACGGGGTGGAGACCGCATTTGGTGCGATACGTTCCGCTTCGCGTCTCTGCTCACACCCTACCCTGGGTTGGGGGGCCGCGTTCTTTGGCTTGATACTGGTTCGGTTTAACATTGGCGGGTGCCATGCTCACGTCTTCGTGGGCATGGCTTTCCTTTGTTCGACTTACCTGTTCGATCCAGCACAGAAGGTCGAACTCTTGGACTACGACGTGAGGTCGTACCTTCGGCAGATTATCGCCGGATAAGTGTGCTTTGTGCTTAGCCTTTTCGGGCTGGTTGTAGGCCTCCCAGGCGGCTTCTTTAAGGGCAGCCTGCGAACCGTGCGCGGAGGCGCTCGGTTCGTGTTTTTCAGATTGTGCGTGGTGATGGGACATAATGGTGCTCTTAAGTGGTGTTGGGTTTAGTAGGGCCCGCGTGTCGCGGGTCGCAAAGCGGGTACCAGACGTTCGACCCGCGACACGCGGGCCCTACGGTTTGCTGCTTGTCTAGCAGCGAATTGGGTACGGGTTTCGTATGCCTAAAAAGAAAATAGGCATGGTGCCGGGGAAGCGTCCCCTGGGCATGATTTAGGTATATCAGCCTGGTGTAGCATATGTATAGTGCTCAAATGAAAATTTTTTGGGATTCGCGTGCGCGGGGCGTGAAGCGGGTACCAGGCGTCCGACCCGCGTTCGTGCGAGGCCTTGCGGATCTTGGTGCCTTCGGACTTTCTCGAACGAGTGGGGCCGAGGAAAGCTGACAAAATATCGGAGCATTACTACGCGTTTTCGGATTGCCGTTGTTGTCGTAGCCCTTGGATAATGCACAGCGACGAGCATTCAAACCTTGTTTGCCGTCATCCCTCCATCTTCTATTCTCTTCAAGGGCTTCTCGTATGATATCCGCACGTTCCTATCGTCGCGCGTTTACGCTCGTAGAATTACTCGTGGTCATTGCGATCATCGGCGTGCTCATAGCGCTCTTGTTGCCAGCGGTTCAGCAGGCTCGCGAAGCAGCCCGGCGAATGCAGTGCACCAATAACCTGAAGCAGTTTGGTTTGGGGCTGCACAACTTTCACGATACGTTCGGCAATCTGCCGGCAGGCGGTTACGGTCCCAATACGCCGGCGATGCACGACCGGATGAGTGGCTTCGTGCCGATGATGCCGTTCTTCGAGCAAGGCGCCGCATTCGAGCTGTTTAACATTGATGAGTCGGTCGATCATGCCAGTAACGCCGACGCGATCGTGACGCTGATGGATATGATGTTCTGCCCTTCTCGCAGAAGCCCCACGCCTGGTCCTTCGTCTAGCTATTATATGCAGACCTGTTCGCGTGGTGACTACGCGTTTTCCTCCGGCGGAGAAGGCAGCCACTGCAATACAATTGACCCGAAGCTGTTCGACGGCATGTTCAGCCAGTACACCAAGATGCAGTTTGCACAAGTCACCGACGGTCTTTCCAACACGATCGCAATCGGAGAGAAGCGAGTCGAACGACGATCGGACGCCGAAGCTGAATCGACGTTAATCAACATGGATGGCCCTGCCTATCGTTGGGGTTTTCACTCGACACGAAACTTCAAGTCTCCACTGAGTTCCCCCCTGCTCACCTCGTTGAGCGATCTCGATGCCAACTTCGGCAGCTCGCATGCTGGTCGCGGTGTGAACTTTCTTTTCGGAGATGGCTCGGTGCATTACATTCCGCAAACGGTTAACTGGACCGTGATGCAGAACCTGGCCAACCGGGCCGATGGAAACCCGGTCGCGCTTCCGTAGCTCGACCATCTTCTTCGATTCGCTCTAGCAGATATCCATAGGTCCGGGGGACATCGCCATGATTATTCGCACTCACGAAGCTTGTCTTCGTTTCACACAATTTGGTTTCACGCTTGCATTGCTGATTCCTCTTGTTGCCGCCGTTGGATGCGGCAACGAAAAGGAGTCGGTCGTCCGCGGTAAAGTGAGCTATCAGGGAAAGAACCTGACCGGCGGGACCATCTTGTTCAATCCGATGGACGAAACCCAGCCGTCAGCCCACACAGCCATTGGTGCCGATGGTAGCTACGAGATCCGTGCGATTGCGGGAGAAAACAAAGTCATCATCAACTGGTACTCGGAAGTCGACCCGACCCTCGAACCGGGCGACCCAGGCTATACGATTCCCAAACCGTTGATCCCGCCCAAGTATTCCAACATCGATACCACGCCGCTGGTTCACATCGTCGAGCAGAAGGAAGCGGTGATCGACTTTGAACTGGAGTAAATACAGTTTGGTCGTGGCAGAGCGCTACGAGTTGACATCCTTCATCCCGGCTTTTTCATCTGCGGTGGCAGGCACAAGCCATCCGATTTGGCCTGCGGATTCGTTCTTACCGCGTGCGATCAGAAATTTGCCGGAAGTCAGCGGGACGATGCCATAGCATGCGAAATAGGGAAACCGCTTAGGCTGTTGGAAGTCGGCGGTCGTTCGTAGCAGTTCGTTCGGTTTGCCATAGCAGCCGAACCACCAGTGGCCGTCGTGAAACGCGGCCGTTTGAATGCCCAGGTAGGTCTGCCCGCTTTCAATGACATGCTTATCAAGCAGCTTGAACTCAGGGCTGTATTCATAGACATAGTTCACTTCGATATCGGCTGGCAATCCACCGACAACGAAAAATCTTCCGTCGCGATATTCCATGCCCCCGGCTCCATGCACTGCTTCCTGGACAGGATGCTTGGCAAGCAGTTCTAGCGATTGGGCATCGTAGACGTAAATCCACGAATCGGCCTGACCAGCTGGCTTATTGAACTGGCCGAGATTAGTCGCGACATAGATTTTCCCAGCATGGTGGCATAAGTCGCCATGATGCGTGGGTACTTCGATACGTTGGAGGGTCTTTCCGTCTGCGCTGGTTTTGACCAGTTGCGTGGTGAATGACCAGTAGAGATTCGCCTCGTCATCTGCACAGACACCTTGCAGGTGCCCGTCGTAGTTTCCTTCGCAGTTGATCTTCTCGAAAGGAAGCTGCTTCAAAGTCGGGGACTGAGCGAAGAGCGATTCGCTTAGTCCGAACATGGCCGAGAAGGTAAGGGTTTGTTTCAGGAGCGTACGACGGGTCAGCCCAGATGGCTGGGAGATTGGGTGGTTCATTAATACGATAAGGCCAGGTAGGTAGTTGGTCGGAGGGAGGAGCGATTCGTAAGATTATCTCTTATTCGAGCTCGAAACGAAAGAAGTTTTCGCCATCTTCGGTCACCGAGGCCGTTAGTCCCGAGGACTTGGCATTGCTGTAGCGCTTAGGAATCAGGCTTTTGAGCGGCGGGGTGACGCCATCGGGAAGCTCGCTGTCGTGCTGTGCATACTTCACGATTTGTACCTGGTACTGATCGACCTGGGCGCCATCGTTGGGGATGAACGTCGACAATTGAAAGTGCCCTGCGGCATCGGTACGGCCAACGGCACCTTTACCGTTGTCACGAAGAAGCATAATCATGGCTCCTTCTAAGGGTTGTCCTTCGTAAAGGACTTCCCCTTCGACAGGCACGGTCGGCGGATAATTAGACTTCTCACTGGCACACCCCATCATTGCCAGCGCGAGTCCGGCCAATAAAAGAGGCGTGCAGCATGCGTGAATCGTCATCGTTAAAGTTCCTTCGACAATTTTCATTTCAGACGGATACGTTAGCAACAACGATTAGAACTGCGTGACTTCGCCACCGGAGATCGATCCCATCGAACCGAACACGCCATAGGGGCTCGGACCAGAGAAGCCGTGGCTGCGAGTCGCCGTCGTATCGCCGGTATCGATCGTATCGGCGATGAAACGCACCGACCCATCACCGAATACGCCATTGACGCCGCCTGGGTGCTCGCTACTAGGTGCGAACACGCCATATTCCCCGTCGCGTGCATTGGGCGTGTTGGGGGCGAGAACCGTGTTGAAGCCGACGAAATGGACGTGTCCGCGTGTTCCCCACGAACCGAATCGAGCGTTGATCCCTTGTCCGGCAATGAAGTACTTTCCGTCCGAAACCGTCATCGCCAACGATGGGTTACTACGCAGACCCGACAGGGCAGCCATGGCGCGGCGATGATCGGTCGTTTGTGCCTGGCTTGTATAGTTCGTGTAGGGTGAACGAAGGCGTTCGCTCATGGCCAGCGTATTGCTGAGGCCGTCGGTCACATGAGAAAACGGGACCCATTGCAAATGGCTAAACATGCCGCGAGACTTCGTCGAGAGGGGAGCGGTTGTCGCCGAACCGTCGTTGGTCTCAGTCATGTCATCCCCTTTGCTGAACGCGTAATTCACTAACCGCTCAGGGTTTGTCCCCGTTAGATCGCCACCCGGATCGGAAGGGCAACGCATCATTTCCGGAAAGCCGTTGTAGCCTTCCCAAGGATCGAGGGCATCTGGGCCAAACGCAGGAATTCCATTGCTCGGATCACCGGCAGCGATACGGTCATACATCGGTTTCTGTTCGATGAATGGCAGCAAGCCGATGAAACCGCTCAACCTCTTGAAGGTTTTTCGAGCTGGCAGTGCACCGTGGGTGTCGTGGTAATTGTGGAGTGCCAAACCCATTTGCTTCAGGTTGTTGGTGCACTGCATTCGTCGCGCGGCTTCACGTGCTTGCTGAACCGCAGGCAATAGCAACGCAATGAGAATACCAATAATGGCAATGACAACGAGCAGTTCCACCAGGGTGAAACCGCGGGCTCGGACGGTTTGGGTAGGCATAGTTCTTGGCAGGTTAAAGATTCGCAACAAACGTCGATTGCACGACAACGTAGCAAGTAAGAAACGAATCGAACGTGGCGTTCGATCCAGTTGTCGCCGAGTTTATCAACCCATCTGCCGAAGCTTCAAGGGAAACTATGTGAAGCTACTGGGTATTCACGGCAACTTAACAGCTCAAGAATTATGAAAGAATAATTCGACAAGAAGTTACCGAATCTTCTCTACGGTATAAATAAAGAAGAGGTTAAGGCTGGTCGACGTTTACCGTTAAGCCGGCGGCCCTCAGTACGGTTTCGTGCACCGCCAAGTCATGCTTGCGGTCCCAGGTCAGTTGCTTCTCGCCACGGATGACCTTGGCCAGGTCGGTGAATTCGCCGTCGTATCGACCTCCGGTACGCTTCAAGCTGAGATGCTGCGTTCCCTTTTTGAATTGGCCGTGAGCTTGGGTCAGCGACAGGTCGACTTCACCAGACTCGAGGGGTTTGATCTCGATCGCTCCGCCCGATCCGGCGACTTGGAAGCGACGGCGGGGGAAGCCGAACGGGTCGAGGTGGTTGCAGCGGACTGTGGCCGTGGCTTTAGGGTAATCGAGCACGGCCAACTGGTTATCCGCGAAGGTATCTTGCGGCGCTTGGGTTCGCTTGGTCAGCGCGATCACTTCATCTGGCTTGCCCAAGATGGTTACGACCGCATCGATTAAGTGGCAGGCCAACTCGAACATGCCGCCCCCTTCATACTGGGCAAGGTCTCGTCGTAGTGCCGGTGAGGCCAGCTTGCCCATCATGGCATCGACCTCGTAGATCTCGCCCAACCAACCTTCGTGTGCTGCTTGAAAGAGAAGCTCGAACGCGGGGTTGTACCGCAGCATGTAACCCATTTGAATCGTTCGCTGCTTTTCGTCGGCCGCGGCGCATAGTTCAGCGAATGCCGAAAGCGACTCGCCGGCCGGTTTGTCGAGATGAATATGCATGCCCGCATCGATGCATTGTTTGGCCGTCGGGACAAGCTGCTGCACGTGGGTCTCTACCGCCACTGCTTGCAGGCCCGGCGTGTTAAGCAACTGCTCGATCGACATCACCGAAAGTCCCTCGTACGGCTTCCGCTGCACGGCTTTGTTTGCCAGGTCGATATCGACGTCGGCCAGGCCCACCACTTCGTACATATCCGGCAGTGACCGAATGGCTTGCATCTTTCCTGCGGCATGCGAATGGGAAGTCCCAATCTGCCCAATCTTAATTTTAGAACCCGCGGCTGGCGGTGCCGCATGCACGTTGGCGGCCAGGGAGGCGACAGCAGCAGCGGTGGTAGTGGTGAATTGGCGTCGAGTTAGTTTCGTCACGATTGAATTGCCTTTGCTAAGCCGGTACGTTTGCTTGTGACCAGTTTAAACTCTAGCTTAGCGGAATTCGAGGTAACGATTAAATTGACGCAGTACCCAACGAGCGTTTTAGATGAGAGAACTGTCGGATGGATCACTCAGGTATTTTGGTTCTCACCGCCACCTGGCGGATTCTTTTTGTCGCTGTCTAGCTGGTGATTGTCTTGGTCTGGGGTACTTCCAGGAGGTTGATTGCCCAGCATTAGGCATTGTCGAAATTCGCTTAGGTAGGGCTCGATCCGTACGCCCAAGGGATGCTCTATCGACACCATCTCAGTTGCCTGCGGTTGCCTAAAAGCTGACTGGCCACATCACTGCCTGGTTCTCTTCCAGCAATTTGCTTGCGCAGCTTTCATCGCCTAGCGGAGCGGCTTTTCTCGTAGCCAGCGAAACTTCAGCCCGGTTCAGTGGTTGAATGTAGTAGGGAACGAGCAACTCTCGTTCTCTACGCTTCGATTCTCGTCCCGATGGAGAGATTTCCATGCATCGCAGCACGCATTTTGGTAGTGGTCGACGGGCCTTTTTAGGGCTGATGGGATCGGCGTTTTTTACCACGCCAGGTCTGTTTGCCGAGGAGCTGCTCAAACCAACGCCGTTTTTAACGGAAGGGCCGTTTTACCCCGATAAGTTGCCGTTGGATCAGGATAACGACCTGATCGTCATCCAAGATAGCACGACACCTGCGGTGGGGCAGATTACCCACTTAACAGGTCGAATTTTCGATAAGAGCGGTAGTCCACTGAAAGACGCCACCATCGAGATCTGGCAGTGCGATGCCAACGCGGTCTATTTGCACACGCGTGACAGCAGCAAAAAACAAGATCAACAAGACCGAAACTTTCAAGGCTTTGGTCGGTTTACTACCGGAAGCAAAGGCGAATATCGCTTTCGCACGATTAAACCTGTCCCCTACCCCGGCCGACCGGCGCCGCACATTCACATCAAGGTGAAGCAAGGGGACCAAGAGTTGTTAACCACTCAGCTGATGATTCGCGGCTTTGGCGGCAACAAGCGTGACGGAGTATTCTCGCAAGTCCGAGAGCCTGAAAAACGCGAGCTGTTGATGACCGATTTCAAGCCGCTTCCGGACTCTAAGATGAACGAATTAGCGGCATCGTTTGATATCGTTTTAGGGGCAACTCCTGATGAACGCGAGATACGACGTTTTAGCCGACCTCCGGGAGGTCGCCGGCCAGGACCACCACCGCGTAACTCGTAAAGTACGAAGTCACCAGCGCGGTGCTTATTTGAAAATTACTCACAAACTTGTCTCCCCATTACTGCAAAGAGTGAACAGAACTATGAAGAACGTTTGGAAACAATCCCTCGTTATGCTTTCGCTGTTGATGGTTGGCGTAGCTTTCAGCACGGCCAATGCCCAAGACGGCGAACGCGGCCCGCGTGGTCCTCGCGATGGTGAACGTCGCGGAGGCGATCGTGGCTCCCGCGATTTCAACCCAGAACAATTGGTCGAGCGGCTGATGAATGCCCTTGATAAAGACAAAGATGGCAAGATCACCAAGGAAGAAGCAGGCGAAGGCCGTGGTGCCGAAATGGCAAAACGTGCCGATGCCGATAAAGATGGTGTCACCACCAAGGAAGAACTGACGAAGGCTTTCAGCCGAGGTCGTGGCGATCGTCCTGGTCCTCCTCGCGATGGCGACCGTCCTGAAATGCGTCGTGGCGAAGGCGACCGACCCGGTCCTCCGCGTGATGGCGAACGTGGTCCGCGTGGTCCTCGTGATGGTGAACGACGTGACGGAGACCGTGGCCCACGTGACGGTGGTCGACCTGGCCCGCGCGGCGAAATGTCTGGCGGCCCAGGTGGTCCTGGCGGTCCGATGATGATGCCTGGTGCCATGATGGAACGTCTGGAACTTTCCGAAGAACAACGCCGTGACCTTCGCGCTTTGCAAGAAGAGATGAAGAAGAAGTTCATGTCGATCTTGAACGAAGAGCAGCGTGAAATGATGAAGGAAATGCACAAGAATCGCCCTCAGGGTGATCGTCCTGAAGGTCGTCCTCAGTTCCGCGGCCCAGGCGGCGGCGACCGACCTGAAGGTGCTCGTGGTCCGCGTGGCGGCGAACGTGGGCCTCGCGGTCCTCGCGATGGAGATCGTGACGGCAAGCGTCCTGAACGTAATAAAGACAAGGATAGCGACGACGACGCCTAAGCTTCCCCCCCCTGCGAATCGTCGTGCCACTTTAATTAGAGTACGATTCGCACAAGACTCCGTTCCGGAGGCCGGTCACCTGAATTCAGGTGACCGGTTTTTTTATGCGCGGTGGCAAGCAACCGGGATGCTCTAAATCCCTATTTCCCAGATTGCCAGAGTGGTTTAGGATTGAGGGCTTCTGTAGATGGACCTACGCGAAAGAAGTACTTGTGAATTCAGAGTTTACAACCATCCGCTCCCTGATTGTTCTCACGTTTTTAGTGGGCCTTCCGGTCGTTGCTATCATGCCTGAAGGGGTTCAAGGAGCGATCCGAGGAATTTGGCCGGAAGAACAAGCTGCCTCGGAATCTCCTTCCTTGCCGGTGTTGCAGTCATCGACCGGTCTGTCGAGCTTCCCCCTTACAGCGCCTGCACAACACCAACCAGCGGCGGCCCCAACCTTGGCGCCGGTGACGAAGCTGGCCGAATTCCAACAGCCGACGATGTCGAGCGAGCCTGAGTTTCGGCCTTCCCAATTCGAGGTCCCTGCCGAGGTTGTCTCGCATGAAGAACGTGCTTCCGCGTTTGCTACTACTCCTAGCAACCCGATTCAAGATCTTCCGCTGCCCAGCGATCGCCTAACGGCCCCTAGCCGTCAGCCGTCCGGGTTGATCACGCAGGGAACGCAAGACATTCAGACCGAACTGGACAATCTCGGGGCGAACTACTATCGACTAGAATCGTGGGGCAATTCGCCACGTGTTTATCGCTTTAACTGTACCGTCGCGATCAAGATTGGTCAGTCCGACTATTCGCAGCGGTTCGAGGCCACGGCCGAAAGCTCAGAGGCCGCCATGCGACAAGTTCATACCGACGTGCAGTCCTGGCACGAAAGGTTCTCGAGCTTGTCGCTGGGCAGCGAGTTTCACGAAAGCATGAATGGCCCGGCGAGGCCTTAGTAGATTGTTGGCCGCTTGAATCACTTTTCAAGTTCAATCACGAAGTCGTTGGCCCCGTCTCGAGTCACGGTCTGGTGAAGTTTTGACGTCCCGTTGTATTTGTCAGGGATGTACGACTCGGTGATCGGTTCGCCGTACTGGTCTTTCCTTTCTAACGTACGTACGGCACTGACCCGCACGATTTTCTCGCCAGCGGTAACCTCGGCCTGGATGTTTCCGTTCTCGATTCCTCCCATGGCCGAAGGGCCTTCGCCGTTGACAGGATCGAACACAATCGTTCCGACTTCAATGGGTTCACCTGCGTAGGTGACCGTTCCCTTCACGGGGTATTTGGGGTTGTCTTCAGACGTTGTGCATCCCAACAGAGACATCCCTGAGGTAATGCAGAGAAAGGCAATAATCGAAGCGCGCATGCTAAGTACTCTCTTGCATTTTGGGTAGAAAAGAGCGCCAGGCCAACGAACAACCGTTGGCCCAGCCTGATGACAGAAACAGATACCACTAGGGCATTTGGAAGACTTCACTGCCGTTGCGGGAACCGATCGCTTGAAAGACAGTTTGACTGACCGTCTCGGGGATGAAGCGAATGGAGCCATCGGCTAAAGCAATGTGCCCACCACCTGGGTGATAACTTCGTATGTGCGTTTCCATATTGGAACTGCTGCACTGACGGCACGGAGCGTTTTCCGTTCCATTGCAGTACTGCAGAACGTCACCAACCTCGGTATTGGGTGCTCGGAGGGTCGTGAAATAGATGTTGCCGTGATAGGGGTTATGGTATCGACCCCGCAGGTCATGGGTGCTGCCACAAACGACATTGCCTGTCCCTGAGGCGGTGGCATGGTCGGCCTGAAGGCGAATTTCACCCAACATCGCCGTGTTGGACGATCCGTCGGTGATGTCCTCGAAGCCGGTATTGTTGCGCGGATAGAAGATACCATCGCTCTGATGCGCGCCGCTGCCGGTGTGGCTTGATCCATTGCAGACGAGATAGGTCCCATGAAAACCTTGCTGCTCGACTTTGTCGCCTAAGGGTTCCGAGGGACAAACAAAAGCGTCGAACACAATGTTTCGGACGCTTTCTGGCCAACTGCCAGGAAACGTGTCGGCCTCGATGCGAGGCATGATCTCGTCGTAATACGCCGTTTGCTCGATAAAGGGCATGATCAGATGGAAAAAGGAAACGCGGCGATTGCTCGAGTGGCCTGGGTCTAACGCATTGATGTTGCAGTTGGTCGCCATGGGAAACCTCTGAAACGTGTCGTGATAGTTATGAAAGGCCAGCGCAAGCTGTTTCATGTTGTTGGTGCACGACATCCGACGAGCTGCTTCACGTGCCTGCTGGACCGCCGGCAGCAAGAGGGCGATCAATACGCCAATAATGGCAATGACAACCAGCAATTCAACCAAGGTAAAGCCACGCCGTGTTTCACGGCTAACGCATACTAAGTCGTTGGCAGGCCTATGATTTCCGCTAGGAAGTTCACGTTCCAGCCTGCCATACGCCGCCGCATCACGATGCTTTCCTTGCTTTTCTGCTGTTTGATCAAGCTGATC